>JBDLJN010000118.1:0-8814 GCA_039714335.1 Planctomycetota bacterium | reverse complement strand
CTTTGAAAATCTAATATGCTATCAGATGTGGTAGGGCGAAGGCACGATTTGGTTCCGGGTTCCATCGAAATACAGAATATTGCTTTTGGTTTTGATGTGTGAACAGACCTTTCCCGTATGAAACAAAAAAACGGGATTGCAAACCATGCGACTTTTTTCAGTCGGTAGCCCATGATCCGTGTCTGGCAAAAATAGTGCCGTTCAATGTTGCCGGGAACCGTTTTGGCATTCCGCTCGGGTTTGTCTGGCTTATTGCTGAAATACACATCATCCGGGCGAAATCCATCCAAGGTCATGTGTGGCCGCCAGCAGTTGTACCAGAGTTCAAATTCGTTGCACAGTTCCGTCAGATGATCAATGCCTTTGATGAGGGCAACCCGTTTGAGCCATTCATATTTGAGTGTTTTGTTGACTCTCTCGGTGACCGCAATGGAGCCGTGCTTGCCAATGGCTCCCAAGCGAGGCTTGATATTATATTTGCTCAATAACTCCGCAAAAACCTCGCCAGTGAAAACGTGGGCCTGATCCGAGATAATATGTTTGGGTGGGCCATAGTTTTCAATGGCACTTTCCAGGGCATTGTTTATCCATCCTGCATTGGGGCCTTCCAATGGAATCGCCGCCATGACTTTACGTGAGAAATGGTCGATGACCACACAGACATGAATGGGCCACAACCCCCAGCAATACAGCATTGTCGTATCAATGGACCAGACATGATTCGGATACCAGGCCGGAATAGAGCGGGGTTTTTCGATTTCAGTTTCTTTCAGCTTTGCTGCTGGTTTAGGGCCTGAAATTTACAACGATTTAGATGGACACTTGATATTTGGGAACCAATTTCTGTTTGGAATTGGCTCGAGTTTGTTCTGTTTTTCAATGAGGATTCATGCAGGTGACTTAAGGGATAAACGCAGCGTTTTTTGAATCTTATCTCGCTGATCCGGATGGACACCAACCTCGTCAGCATAATCCCGCCAACGAGATATAACCTCCCTGATTTCATTCAGAATCTTCTTGGCCTGGCCTTGCTTGAGCAAGGCAGATTTGCCGGATGCCTGAAGGTCATCCATCGTAAAATTGTCACATTTTCCATTAACTGACATCTGGTGACTGGATGTCCATTTCCCGCTGGGCTGATAACTATAGGTCATGTCATAAGCGGGTGCCAGCGACCAATTGCCGCTGCGATCCATCAAAAAAGCAATATTCTTAACGTGATCATCCTGGTTTCGAGCGAGGATGTTAAACACCATCCTTCGGTACATCTGAGCGGTTGCACTGGCAGGAAGACCCAATCGACGCATAGCAGCAAAAGCCTGCTCATAACTATGAGCACCAGCTTGATTGAAATCCAGATGTGCCATGGCTGCTAAAGACTGCATGTGAAGTTTGCCGCCTCCAGCGAGACGGTCGAATCGGCGGGTCATGAAGTGACGACGGCCACTTTCTTCAAATAATCTGCTTTCACTCATTTCAATCCCACCGTCAGCAGCCATCTTTGAATAGGCATATTCAATCGCACCATACCCCATTGGATCAGCAAGTTCTTTGTCACGGTTATTGCTGACACCGTCAAATTTAATCAGCCAATGTTCAAAACCTTTGTCAGCATTGGTCTGCCCGGAACGAACCTCATTGGTTTTTGGATTCCATGCAATGACCGCCTTTGCACGAGCCCCGCCGGCAGATGTACCTACACGCAGGATGTCTTTCATGGCTTCGGCATCAGTTGCTTCTGTGAAGTTGGTTTGCAGGCTGTCCCGATGTGTCAATATATCGCTGGCCAATTTGACTAATCGCTCCACTTGAAGTAAGTGATGATTGGCGGGCTGCGGTCCTGTTGCCGGAACAAACTCAAGAGCACCCATTCCGCGCGAGCCGGTATAGCATAAACGCTCGATGGCATTAAATGAATTCGAATCACGCCCCTGACTGGCAAGCCATGCATCAATCAAGGCATTTCCGAACCGATCCGGCAGTGAATCTGCAAGCAGGCCAGGCAGGCCATGAAAACTCTCTTGTGCCAAGGCCGGGAAGGAGTAGACTCTCGCTGACAATGGCATCGTCAACGGAGCCACTTTAATGCCGCTTTGGGCAAAATCCGAATCATATTGAAATGATGCGATCTGCTGGTCATCTTCCAGCACCACTGCACCAATCGTTGATCCCCAGATTTTCACTTCTGTGATTGTACTCATTCTTCATCGCCCCATTTCCACGTTTTTTTGGGCTTGTTCGATCTTTTTGCTGCCGCTCGTTTTCGGGGCTTTGTCTGGTGCTTTAGCATTTCCATTGGTGAAGCCGTTGTCTCTGGTATTAGCTGATCCAGATGGTCAGTTAAGTCCAATGCGTGCAAAAGCCGAATGAGCGTTGTCAACTGTGTATCACCGCCAGCTTCGATTCGCTCGATGGTTCGCTTGCCCACACCGGCTTGCTCTGCTGCCTCTGCTTGGGTCATATTCAGTTCAATCCGCCGGTGAGCTATTCGTATTCCCAGTTCCTCAATAATCGCTTCTGGGGCGGCTTGCATTCCGATTTTCATGGCATAATCCTTAAAGCATGATTCAACAATCTATTTATCGCAATATTAAGCGATTTAGTTTAAAAATCAAGAGATATTCGCAGAATATTACGAATTGTATATTTTTGTAAAGGTCAAGCTTCCCAGGACATTAGAAAAAGTCTTTCATGCCAATAAACTCTTTGAAATTCTACTGCGAGTAGCGGCAAGGCAATTTGTAACTATATAATTCATAAACACTTAGATCTCATCTGTCTTCGCTTTCCAAGCCGGTCATGTCGGTTCGATTCCGACCGCCCGCTTTTTGACTGCGACTGACAGCACCTGTCAGGAATTGCCTAACTCTGCCTGTGTTCAAGGGTTACGGCGATGCTAAAAGATATTTCTGGTCTATAACACTCCACTAAAATTGCCCACAAATGACCCCAAATGACAGGGTATGTACAAATTCACTGCGAGATTTACTGCGAGCGCAACTGTTTTATGTTTTTGAAATGGTGGAATAATACTCACTAAAAAACGCCCCACCATAACGGTGGGGCGGCAAGGTATCAAATGCGATGGAAAGGTCACTGGCTTGATTGTATGGTGACTTTTTTCATGGTAGGGGAGGTTAACGTATTTAATAACCATTTGCTACTCACAGCGTATAATACTCATAAGCTTATGTGAATCAGTTGGTTGTAATTTACGAATATTACAGTCCGATTTTCAATTACAACCAAAGTTACACCTGTTTGAGTATTATCGTAAAAAATGTTAACCATTTTTGAATGTGAGGGCAGCACAATGGCAACTCAAAAACGTAAAACTCGTTCGGAAAAATTTCCGTTGACACGGCATGCAACCGGGCAATATTGCAAGAAGATTAAGGGCAAGATGTACTACTTTGGATCAGACAAGCAAGAAGCACTTCAGCGATATATTGACCAAGCAGCGTATTTGCATGGAAGCAATCATAATTCTCCAAGGCCAGTTGATGACTCGATTACATTGAAGCAGTTGTGTGACATGTTTTTGAAATACCAATTCACCAAAGTCAAAGCTAATGCTATTACAGCACAGCATTACAGGGTGGGCCATTGTGCCGATTTATTGAAGCCGGTTGCCAAACAGATGCGCGAAAAGATCCTTCAATCACCGAAAATCAACACCGATGACACCTCGATACCGGTTAAAAGCAAGAAACGCAAGGGTTCCACCTATAAAGGATACCTGTGGGTCTACGTCGATGACAGCAACAATGCGGTCTTTGACTTTACGCCAACCCGCTCACGAGAAGGCCCCATAGAATTTATGACCGGCTACGACGGCTTTGTTCAAGCCGATGCCTACAGCGGTTACAATGAGTTCTTTGAAAAGTCTGATGCGACAGAGGTCGGCTGTCATACGCATGCTCGCCGGAAGTTTGACTATGCGATGGAAACGGACCCGGTGCCTCGCAGATACTGGCGCTGTGGAAAGCCCTGTATGCGGTTGAGAAGAAAGCCAAAGAACACGGATATGACGATTCACAGTTATTCAATGCTCGGCAGAATGAATCGGTGCCCATTCTGACTCAGATCAGAGCCCATCTGATCGAGTGGAAAGATCAGGTACTTCCCAAGAGTCTGACAGGCAAGGCCATTACCTATGCGTTGAATCAGTGGGATGCACTGATGCGGTATGTGGATGCCCCGATCCTTGAGATTGACAAACAACTTGTCTGAGAGAACACTGCGGATGGTACGATCGGCCGAAAGAACTGGATGTTTGCCGGCAGTGAAGCCGGAGCCGAGCGGGCCGCGATCATTTACAGCTTAGTGGCCAGTTGCAAACTCAACGGCATTGTGACCCGTTCGTCTACTTCCGGGATGTGCTCGACAAGGTGACGACCTATCCGGCAAGTAAAATCGATGACCTGCTGCCGTCTAACTGGAAAAAGCCGGAAGAATCAACCTGTAAAGCAGTCGCATAGTTTTTTTACAGGGGGTGTACTTGGCCGAGACCTTACTGTTATATTGTGCAATTAAGGTTATTTTTTATAAAAAAGAGCCATCTGAAATGAATTTCAAATTTTACTGCGAGTGGCGGCGGGGAGATTCGTAACTATTTAATCAAAAAGGACTTAAAGTTTATCTGCTTCCGCCTTACATGACGGTATTGACCCTCAAACCGGCAAACGGATTGGTCCCCAATCGCTGAATTTTGAAGTGCGTGCTCTTTGGAAAATGCATACCTCTACCGGAGTATTGAGCGGCCAGAAGGGCAGCCTTGATCATCAGTGTCTTGACTGCATTTTAGGATTTTAGTTTGAATAGTCGTTCTGCAATAATTTCGGTAAATTGTTTACGAAATCGCAAAGAGAGTGTCGACTTATTGATCATGTTAATAAACATATCTTGTAAGCCGACCAACTCTGTAATTCTGGTTTTTGCATAGTTTATGTCGACGCTGATGGTTTCAGCGAAGCAGAGAAAATCATTTTTGTGAAGACGATTACGCTTGCCGTTAATTGTCAGTGCCATTTCTTCCTCTTCTTCAGGGATAACCAGTCTGGAAGATACGAGGTCATAAACCGGACTAAGGGCTATAATGCCTTTTGCGCTGGTCAACAGTGAAAAGTTCTTGCGATGAGCATCTCCATTTCCGATAGCAAAATTAAATATCGATATCTCAAAAAAACGCTGCAATTCAAGCGGCGCAAAAGTGCAATACTGATTGATGATCTTGGCGACCTGTTCGCTACTGCCGGCATACTTATTGGATCCGCCAAGAATTTGATGCATATCTTCACAGGAAAGTTTTTTCATATGCTTACCTTTTTTGAAACGGTCAAAGCGTTTAACAAGGTATGCTGGGGTTCCGTCCGACAACTCCAATAAAATTGATTCAGCAGTATTGAGGCTAAATTCCCTGCCCAATTGCATGCAGAGATATTCGTTTTGAGGAAGCTCAGCAAACTGCTGCGTTTGAGGCTTGAGAATATACTGACCATCTTTAGCAACCGGGATCAGTTTATCGCCCTCAAGACGAACAGAGAGTTTTGGCTGAACTCCGGATATACTAAGTTTTCCGGCAAGCTTTTGAGCCTCAGTAGAGGTTTGTTCCAGACTGATGGGGATGATTGGCAGAATAGGCTTTCCAAACATCGCTCGCAGTTGTTTGTCTGTGTAATTAGTCTTGCTCATTTTCAACCTCCTGTAAACTGACAGCGCCAATACAGTCACCACAGGTTCGCATCAATAATCCAAATGTATCGTATTCATCCACCTTGATCGTAGGGGCTACGATGTGAAGATACCAACCCTCCGGGATAAGGCCGGCAAAGAATGGAAATATTATTTCTGACTCAAAGCTTTCAGCTTGCAAAGGCAGGGTAAGTGAAATCGCTGGGCCTTTACCAAGATACTCAGGATCATAAACAAACTCGTAACCTCCTTTGGCCTTTTCGCTCAAGGTCCCTGCAAACTGCTTGCGATAGTAAACTTTTGCGATGCGGGTCATGATTTCCGCCTTATACAAAACTCATAGCCCAATAGATCAAGAACTCGCTTGGTCTTATCAAGGCGGACAGTTGGTTTTCCTTGTTCTAGTTCTCGGACAAACCGCAAGCCAACACCAGACCGTTTTGAAACCTCAACTTGGGTCAACCCGGCAGCCTTACGCATTTCCTTAATTTCCTTAGCTAAATTCATTAAGAGTCCCTTTAGGGTATAAAAATATATCTTATTCAGTATTATCGGCGATGAGATATAAAAAGTAAAGAGTTTTATACCCTAAAGGGTGTAAAAAAAGAAAATTATTGGTTGTTCAGCATGTCGTTTTCAAACAGTCGTTGGACAGACATGAAAATGAAAATTGACAATACTTACCTTTTAGACTTAGAAAGCATTTCAAATTTTACTGCGAGTAGCGGCAGGATGAGTCGTAACCATATAACTAAAAAAGACTTAGATTTTATCTATCCCAGCCTTCCAAGCTGGTCATGTCGGTTCGATTCCGATCGCCCGCTTTTTGCCCCGCACTGACAGCACCTTTCAACAGTGATCTAACTCTGTCTGTGTTCCAAACTTACGGCACTTTTTGACGACATTTCAACTCTTCTGCTTACCATAACAAATTGCCAGCGAATGCCCCAAAATGACAGGGTACATACAAATTCACTGCGAGATTTACTGCGAGCGCAGATCAAAGTAATGTTTAAATTCGGACAGTGTAATAAAAAATGCCCCACCAAAACAGCGGGGCGTGTGTGTGAGATTTTTTGAACTTTATCGTGCCAGTGCAAATTGACCTCGACCGACTTTTTGCAGTATTATCCAGTTGGATACCGAGTTAATGGAAATTTATCAGAACGAGTTTTTCTTTTTTGAGTTGCCATTGTACTGCCCTTACACAAAAAAAAGGGCGACAATGATTTTTGATAATACTCGATTAGCTGTAGAAATGGTTGTGAATCAGAACAGGACTATAATATTCACCTATTACAACATATCCGCTTCGTCCGAAGAAGTCTACGACCTCATCAGCACCAAAGAAACCGAATAGAACATCCCGAAAGTTCGGAGTCCGCGGATGCCGTCACCGATGAATTAGAAACCGTGTTCGCACGGCCCATCTTACAGTGAAATAAAGGGCGTCTCTCATTTGGACTTGGCTTTGGGTTCGATCTTTTTTCCGTAGCTCCCCCAGAGCGGATCGATATTGTCCTTGTCCCAAGTTTCGTATGTCTTGATGAGATCATCCAAAATGTCTTTCTGGGTCTCGGAGAGGTCCTTGGATTCGGCGATATCCGCATCAAGGTCATAGAGACCGGGTTTGGACTCCTTGGACTCCTTGGAGGGCATCCAGACCACCTTCTTGCTCCCCTTGCGGATGCCCAACCGGTCGGGGTGCCAGTGCCAGAACAGGGTTCTCTCGGAACCACTCTTGGCCGGGCCCTTCAGCAGCGGCAGGAGGTTCACGCCCTCCAGTTTCCATGCCGGATCGATCTGGCCGCCGCCTGCCAGGATGGATGTTGGTAAAATGTCCAGGGTGCTGACGATGTCGTCATGGACTTTGCCAGCCGGGAGCACCCCTTTCCAACTCACCAGGAACGGAACCCGGACGCCACCTTCCCACGTGGTCCCCTTGCTGCCTCTGAGGGGGCTGTTGTCGGAGTATCTTGACGGCATGCCGCCATTGTCGCTCAGGAAGAAGATCAGAGTGTTTTCTTCGAGCCCTTCATCACGGACGGCAGCGATGATCTTTCCAATATTGTCATCCATGTTGGTGATCATGGCAGCGTACGTGCGCCGGTTGCCATCCTTGATGCCGGCGTGTTTTTTGAGATCCTCTTTTTTGGCCTGCAGGGGGGTGTGCGGCGCATTGAATGCGCAATAGATGAGGAAGGGTTGGTCCTTCTTGTCCCTGATGAAGGCAATCGTCTCCCGGGCGATGGCGTCTGTGAGGTATTCCTTCTCGTCAACGCGCGTTCCATTCCGTTCCATCTTGCCGCCAAAGTAGCCGTGCGACCCACCCCGGAATCCGTAGAAATAGTCGAATCCCCGGTGGGTGGGGTAGAACTGGTCCCTGTAGCCGAGGTGCCATTTCCCGAAGGCGCCGGTGGTGTAGCCCAGATTCTTCATGCGGTCGCCGATCGTCTTGACGGCGACCGGTAGTCCGGCATCCCCGCCGACATTGAGGTAATGGCCAAAGCGCTGCTGGCCGCGGCCTGACAGAAGGCCTGCCCGGCTGGGACTGCAGACCGGTGCGGTCACGTAGGCGTTGGAACAGCGAACTCCGCCGGCAGCCAGGGCATCGAGGTGAGGCGTTCTGAAGTCCTTGCATCCATGGATGCTGAGGTCGGCGTAGCCCTGGTCATCCGAGATGATGATGATGATGTTGGGGGATTGGCCTGGGGCGGCCGCTGCGCACATCGTGAAGTTACCCATCACCAATCCGATCAAGACGAGTGTTCCGTAGATTTTTAACAATAAACCATTAACCATAATAATTTCCCTTCTTTCACCCCGTTGGGGCTCGCACGTAATAGTGTATACCCCGGCTCAGTCGTCAGGGATCTTTCCTGGTAGAACGTCGCGTTATTAAACGGTTAACAAACGGGATTTATTTCCATAATCCAGTGTTAATCGTATACCAAATTTTTGGTTCTCATCCAAAAAAGTGGGTTGACCCTAACAACATTTTAACATACGTCCTGTCACTTAAAAACCTTAGCTTGATATTGGAGTCCCCTCTTTTCCATTAACTTTATCAAACCATTGTGACAAATGGGTTCGTTTGGTAATTTCGTGTTTTTTACGCTT
>JBDLJN010000117.1:0-8948 GCA_039714335.1 Planctomycetota bacterium | reverse complement strand
GGCGTTGCGGAACGAATAACAAGATCGCCCCCCGAACGGGAGAGAATCTGCCCCTCGCTCAGCTTCCCGTCATTCCAAGCCATATCAATCACAAAATTGCCTCGTGCCTTAAGCCCCTTGAAGTGGCCTTCAGACCAGACGTCCGGCAGGGCGGGCAACAGATGCAGTTCGCCCATATGCGACTGCATCAGCATCTCGCAGACACCAGCCGCATAGCCCCAGTTTGCTTCAAGCTGAATGGGTGCGCCATTCATCAGATTCGGGAACAGTTTTCCGCCGGACATGAGGAGCCGGGAAATGTAGAGGGGTTGGAGGTGTTCCCGGATGATCTTGCGGCAGCGGTTGCCGTCGTGCAGTCGCGCCCACAGACAGACTTTCTGTGCCTTGCTCCAGCCCGGACCCCCGTCGCCGCGGGCGTTCAGGGAGACCTTGGCGGCTTCGGCCAGCTTTGGTGTGGTCAGCGGAGATATCTGGTTGCAGGGATGGACTGCCATCATATGAGAGAGATGACGGTGCTGGTCGCCTTTGTTGTCCCGGTCAGATCTCCATTCCTGGATCTGCCCCCAACTTCCGATCTGGGGTCCGAGCAGTTTGCCTCGCATTTGACCGATCTTCTTTCGGAATTCAGGATCACGATCCAGAATCGTCGCCGCCTGAACATAGTTTCCAAACAGATCCCAGACCAACTGCTGCTCATGAGCAACGCCATCTTCCACCGGCCCCCGTTCCGGTGACCAACTGTCCGGTGAAACCAACGTACCGTCCGGTTCCTCTTTGAGTGTGTCCACCCAGAATTCACAGAGTTCCTTGAAAATCGGATAGATTTGCTCGAGGTGTTCACGGTCATAGGTAAAGGCATAATGATCCCACATGTTCTGCGCACACCAGGCCGCGGCGCCTTTCATCCATTTCCAGGTCGAGTTACCGTAAATATCGGTGCCCGTCTTGAATGCCCAGCCGCGGACGCCCGGATATTTACGTTGCGTTTCTTGGCGGCGGATGGGCTGGATGGATTCGAGCCAATCGGTATAAGGACTAAAACATTCTGAAATGTTAGCAACGTCAACAAACCAGTAATTCATCTGGATATTCACGTCCGGGTGGTAATCCGAGGCCCAGGCCGGGTTGAGCATATCGTTCCACAGACCCTGGAGGTTCGCCGGATTGCATCCTTTGCGGGAGCAGCTGATCATTAGATACCGTGCATGCTGGAACACCAGTTCCTCAAGATCCGGGTCCTCAGTGCCTTCGGCATACTCAGCCAGACGCTGGATAGTGGTTTTTGTAAGCCTGTCGGGCGGAGTCTGTCCAAGATCGAGTGAGACACGGCTGAAAATGGGCTGATAATCCTGCAGATGCCGCTTGCGCAGTTGCTGGTAGGATCTTGCCGCCGCGTTCTTCAGGGTATCGACAAGACGCTGGTGCGGATGCTCCTGACTCCAGCCCTTGTCATATTTGTTGAGGAAATCCGTACCTGCCGTAAGCAGAATAGTAAAGCTGTCCACCTTGTCCAGAATAAGTTTATTGCCTTCGGCACGGACCTTGCCGCCTTCATTCAGTACCTGCATACGGGCCTCATAGTTACGCCGGAATTCAGGTACTTGGCTTTCATTGATGCCGCTGAACGAGATCGTTTTGCCTTCGGCTATGGACTCGCTGCCGTGGGCGCATCGCATGTCGATTTGCCCGTTGTAGGCGCCTTTACGGTCGGCTGTGAAGCGCAGGACCATTACATTATCGGGATAGCTGGAGAAATATTCGCGGTGATAAGTCGTTCCGTCCTTCTTGTAAGTCAGACGGTGAATCGCCTCTTCCAGATTCAATTCACGCCGGTAGTTTTCAACAGGACTTTTCTCAACATTCACCTCAGGAAAATCGATTTCGCTGATGCGGAGATTTGTATTATTATTGTGAGTACGCTCAAAAACCAACCGGTGCAGATGATATGCTTTTGTGTTCTTGAACTCGAAAGTTCGGGTTTCGCCCTCCATTTTCCATGCCGGCTCATCCTGTCTGTGGTCGAGTACCACCCATGTCTTGCCGTCCTGTGAGGCCTCTAACTTCCAGGTTTTGGGAGTGTATCCTTTAAAATCCGGACGGTTGCTTCCTTTTTTGGCAGATTGTTTCGCGGAGGTCAGCGAGTAGCGGGTAACCACCTTAGGCGTACCGATCGGGGTACGTAGCATCATGACATACGGAAACTTCTGACTGGGATAACCGCGTGACGACATTGCCCACTCAGTCTTCGGGTCCCCATCGAAAGCTTTGTCGAGGTTTTCGGTCTCGATGCTGTAGTGATGCGTTTCAGCGTAGGTTCGGGGGTGGAAGTACAGATACACATCGCCAAACGACTGATAAGGACCGCGTGGTCCCAATTTTTTAGCTTCCCAAAGCGAATCTTCATTAAAGTGGATACGTTCGCAATCGGTTCCGGAAAAAATCATTCCGCCAAGGCGTCCGTTGCCGATCGGCAACGCTTCGGTCTGCCAACTTTCGGCGGGCCGATCGTAATGAAGGGTTAGCTCGGCCTGTGCCTGGCATGTTAAGAAGCCAAAAAGTGCAATACTGAGCAATGTTAACAGTTTCATTTCGGTTCTCCTGTTTATTTGATAGATGTTAGATTTCTGTATCTTACTCATAATTCCTTTTTTATCCTGATGAATTCAGATCAATTCATTTTGTTAACTTCATTTTCGTTACGTCTGATTCAAGTGCCTGCAAAGGAATATGGAGATTAAAGCAATCCTCCCCCTTCCTTATCGCTGCAAAAAGAACGGCTGGTTTTCCGTCTTTCAGCCATATCTGCGGCCGCTCAAAATTACGAACCGGTTCTGTCTGCCCGTCTGCCCAGGCAATCTGACATCGGCTCAGCACAAAGGGTGTTGACTTTTGCCACTTCATACCGTCCTCGGATTCGAATAAAATCAATCCATGCTCCCCGGAGACGTCGCCTCGCTGGTCATCGGCAACACAGTAATATTTATCGTCCTGCCGCCAGACAAAAGGATCTTCTACAGGAAATCGGCTGTCCTTGTGCGTGAGTATCTTCTGTTGTGTTTTCTTGAAAGGCCCCGCAGGGCTGTCGGAGAACGCGACCGTCAGATAAATCCCGCCGCTGTTGCCGCGGGGACGCCCACTCGAGCACTTGTAAATCATCATAAAACGGTCATCCGGCGTCTGGGTTACCGTCGGATTGCAGCACATATGGGAACCGATGCCATCTTTCGAAAGACCAATCAATGGGTCTTTCATTCTTTTCCAGGGTCCGGCCGGATGGTCGGCAACCGCCACGCCGATGCGCTGTGTAATCACAGTGTCATTGGGAGATGTCTTAAAAGAACCGTCCTTATTAATGATCGGGAAGTTCGAACCATTGCTGCCGCTGTAGTACAGATAGTACTTATCGTCGAAACGCATGACGGTCGGGTTGAAGACAGAGAGTCCGTCCCATGCATTATTCCCTTCCTTTGTCGGTCCCAAAACAGCTTTCTGCGGTTCATAGGGACCAAGGGGATTCGAAGCTGTGGCATGTACGATCTCCGCCCCGTTGCACCAGTCCATAAGGGCACCTTTCCAACGACAGTAGAAAAGATGACAGGTACCGTCCTCTGACTGTACCATACTGGCGCCCCACACGATGTAGCCTTTCTCCTTGAGTACCGAACTGCGGGGAACGGGATACAATTTAATGCGGTTGTTCTTTTTGACTTCAGCTGACATGGCGGAACCACAACACAAAGTGCTTATGGTAGCGGCAAAAGCAATTATCTTTAACATAACGAGCACCTTTCCTTTTCTTATCATATTTCACGCTCGTTATTTTCCACTTTTTCGTAGTTGCACCGCAGCACATATGACAACGATCCGTCACCGCCTTTGATGTTGGTTCCGCTGGCCGCATACAGATGGGTCGGACGGCCATTCTGAAGCAGGACTTGGGGCCGCTGGAACGTGCCGGAGCCGTAGTATTTCCGGACAGGCGTCCCGGGGGTCCGGGGCAGGTATGTCTTGGGCGACTGGTACCCGATCTCCGGGGTGGCATCAAACGTAATCCCGTCATCGGATCGCCAGAGAAGCCCGCCTCCCCGCACGTTGACCCCGTGGTTGTCGGTGGTTAGCAAGAAGAACTTGCCGTCACTCACAAAAGCATAGCCATCCTCCGTTCTCCTTTTACTGGAGGAGATGGGATTCGGCTGATGAACATATGGTCCCTCCAGCTTTTCCGAGATCGCTACACCCATCCGGGCACCGCGGCTTTTGAAGTAGAGATGATACTTGCCGTTGGGGGCTTTCACGAAGGCGGGGTTTACGACTGACCCCCGGTGGGTCCAGTGTCCTCGTTCCTTCGAAGGATCGAGGATCTTACCGTCGGTTCCGACCTTTTTCCAGGGACCGTTCAGCGAGTCCGACAGGGCCATTCCAATGCGCTGAGTTCCCGGATGTCTTCCCATGCCCTTCGTCATACCGACCGGGTTAGCGATGTGGAGCAGCACATACTTCCCGTCGACCTTTTTGATCAGGGGATTGCAAGGCGCATAACGATCCCAGGTGTCTTTACCCGTTCCCTTCAAGGCCACATCGGAGAAAGCAAACGGTCCTTCCGGTCCATCGCCTACGTAGTGTGCGATCTCAGAGTCATGCCGCCAGGCCGCGTCGAACCCCCGCTCGAAGGTCTCGCTGCGGATTGGCCAACGGGCCACAAAAAGGTGTACTTTGCCCTCATCGTCCATAATCGGAGATGTCCCCCAGCAATGGTATCCCGGTTCGTTCACCGCCACGCCTGCATACTCAAGGGACCGACAAACAACAGATTCCCGGATCTTCGGTGCGGGCGTCTTCGATACAACTCGCACAACAACTGAAACCTCTCGCGGATGACCATCAGTAATCACTTTACAAAGTTCCGGCTTGCCATCTTTTTCTCCGATATGAGTTCGTTGCTCTCCATCGAGGACAAATGTTGTAAGGTAATAGCTTCTGCGGGGTTTGATCCTGCCTTTTGTGCCGATCTCGATTTTCGTTACCGTCGGTTTTCCTTTCGTGTGAGAGAAATCTGGTTTCTCGATCTTCTCAACCAAGTCGGCAGATACATCCGCCAACAACGGGTCGTATTCGTACAGCCGAAGCACAAGCGTCAGGCCGGTAAAGGATTCAAGGTCCTTCGGCAAAGTGACGGTTGCTGTCACCTTCGTCGATTCGTCTTGTCTGTTATTAGATACGGCATTCGATTGGGCATTGCCGAATGTCAGTGCCGCTGTGAAAACGAAACAGGCAGTTATGTTAATTATTCGCATCTATAATTTCCTTTAATAATGGTTATGAATTTTTTATTATACTGTCATTTTCCAGTTCAAACGATTCAAAAGAAGGATTTATTCCATAAAACATTGATAATCTTACAGGAAAATCATTGCGGGGATAAGAAATTAATTCCTGTGCCCATTTTCTCAAACTCCTGCCTGACAGTGCTAATCACGCCTGTGGTACAATGCTTACTTGCTTCAGAGCTTGTTTTTTAACATATTCTTTATTTACGTAGAGGACCAAATAGTATAGAGTTAAATTGAGAAGGTTTAATAGTGAATTCAGATTATGGAGGTAAAAAGCGGCTAAATATTATCAGAAAAGGTTGTTTAAGTCGGGAATAGCATGTGGAGGGGGATTTACACCGAAATCACAATAAACAGAAGCAGCATGCTGACAACCACCGTCGAAAACAGGAACCGACACCAAAAATGATACCGTTTGATGGCGGGGTACTCGTCTTCAAAGTCCCAGTGCTCCTGTTCCCATGCCTGGCCGTCTTTGGGGCGCAGGGCGAACTTGACGAATATATAGGCCGCGCTGCTGACACAAAAACAACTCCCGGCGATCAGGATAAGAATAATTTTCCAATGCATGGGACATATTATAGGTTAAAGGTTGGCTTGAGACAATTCAATAAAAGCAGTTGCGGAACCCCCTGAAATTGCGTACACTACCGGCAATTAACCACGAAAACAGATGGAAGTATGCGATTAATTTAGATGAGCGAAGAAGAAACTAAAGAAAACCTGAAAAGCATGAGTCTGGGCGATCATTTGGAGGAATTGCGTGCTCGATTGATCCTGATGATATTAGGCATCGTGGTGGGGTTAATTGCCACGCTCTTTTTTGGTACGCATTTAGTCTCTTTTCTTAAGACACCTTATTACAATGCTATGAAACGGATTTCGATGCAGAAATCCGAGTCATTACCCTCTGATCCGAATGATTTGTCTTTTCGGAACAATCTTGTTTGTATTACTGTTTCTGAACACAATATACATTCTATGAAATCCCTCAAGCCGGGAGATCATTTCTTAGCTCAAGTTCAATTCTATCGGGATGACCCCAATAATTCAGCTTTTACTGAGTTGAAAATGGCTCCAGGTAACGCTGAATTTGATCGGAGATCAGTAAAAGGGTTGAGGACTCTCCGTTTACAAGAAGGTATGCTGGTTTACCTGAAAGTTTGCTTCGTCTTTGGCTTTATTCTTGTTTGCCCTTGGGTCTTCTGGCAAATGTGGGCCTTTGTTTCAGCGGGCCTTTATCAGCATGAAAAGAAGTTTGTGCATGTTGTTGTGCCAATCAGTGCCTTGCTATTCATCACAGGGACAGTCTTTTTCATGACGGTGGTTGCACCGTTAGCCATGTCTTTCTTTATGCGGTTTGATCGACTTATAAATGTTGAGTCCGATTGGACCCTTCAATATTATATGAACTTTGTTTTGATGCTGACATTGGTTTTTGGTGCGGCATTTCAAATGCCTATCGCTATTGTCTTTGCGGAAATGATGGGGCTTGTAAGCATTGAAAATCTGACTAAAAGTAGAAAATTTGTTATCTTGGCCCTCCTTTTTATTGCAGCTGTTGCGACTCCGCCAGATGTGATTTCACAGGTTCTCTTGGCGGCACCTCTTTATGTCCTGTATGAAGCCAGCATTGTGGTCTGTAGAATCTTAAGAAAAAGGAAAGAGCAATCAAGCTAAAAGCTCAGATTGCTCTTGACGAACAAATATGATTGGCACGATGGTCTTGCTGTTCAGTTATTATGGTGGCTATTTAGGGTTTCTGTTCGGTATTATTCTGTTCTTCGTTGGAAGATTCAGCAATTTTATCCGATTCGTCGATTGAATTTTTCACGTCATTTTCGACCTCGTGCACACCTTTCTTGAATTCTGTAATACTTTTTCCGATAGAGCGGGCGATATCTGGCAATCGTCGTCCAAAAATAAGAACTGCAACCACAAGTATCACAATCCATTCCCAACCACCGGTAAAGCCAAACCCCAAAATTGTCTGATATCCAAGACTCATAAAAATCCACCTTTTTCTATATATAAGTTGCCTATCTAGTTTTTACAGTATTATTCTACTTGAATCAGAAACAGGCGTCAAGTTAATAAAGCAGGGCTCTATTTAAGCCCTTTTCTGTCTGGAATTTCAAACTCAAAACGCTTCTTCGATTACTTTTATTGCAGGAGATTGAAAAATAAGCGATTTTTATGTTGCTTAATCTTGTCTTGATATTGAACGGGCCATATTGTAAACTGTTTCAATGACTACAGCGCTCGTAGCTCAGTTGGATAGAGCATTTGATTCCTAATCAAAAGGTCGTGGGTTCGAATCCCGCCGGGCGTAGTTTTGTTTTCAAGCAAGAAACGCTGTTATTGCTTAAATAACTCTTTTTTTGTTGCCTGTTGCCATTGTCTTATTGTTCGCATTTGTTCATTTATAGCCGCATATTTTACGCAAGCAGTTTTATGCGGCTTCTTTTAGTCCGTTATTTCCGGCAGATAGATCAGGAAGATTCTGAATAGCCGAAACCTCGTTTTCCCTGAAGCTATGCGTGTAAAGGTTCATAGTCAGATTGATCGTGGAATGCCGCATAAGGGTCTGTGCGGTTTGCCGCGAGGTTGTCCACACCCTGATCGGCTGTCTCAAAAGCCTCGATCCGGTCCTTGAATGCGTATAATTTTTCTCTTGTAATTTTCCCCGGAATTGATACTTTATTGCCTGTTTTACAAGGTTAAAAAAGAGGTACGATCAGGAAATGAGTGCAAAATGGCGATTTTAGTACAAAAATTCGGTGGAACGTCGGTCGCGGACGCGGAAAAGATCCGCCGGGCTGCCGGCCGTGCCCTGAAAGCCCATCAACAGGGAAATCAGGTCGTTGTTGTGGCTTCGGCCCGTGGCAAACAGACCGATGAATTGGTTGCGGACGCTCTGGAACTGAACCCCAATCCGCCGAAACGCGAAATGGACATGCTTTTGAGTACCGGGGAGCAGCAGACCGTTTCATTAATGGCCATGGCCATGGAAACAATGGGACAAAAGGCGATCAGTTTTACCGGCCAGCAGATCCAGATGATTACCGACGATGCGCACGGCAGGGCGCGTATCCAGAGCATTGGTGCCGAACGAATCCGCGAAAAACTCTCCAGTGGCCATATTTGTATCGTTGCCGGTTTTCAAGGGGTCGATGAATTCGGCAACATAACGACATTGGGTCGCGGCGGCTCAGATACCAGCGCTGTGGCATTAGCGGCGGCACTGGGAGCCGATGAATGTGAAATCTATACCGATGTGGACGGCATATATTCAACGGACCCCAGAAAATATCCAAATGCCGTCAAAATGCATCAAATCAGTTATGATGAAATGCTCGAACTGGCCAGTCTTGGTGCGGGCGTGATGCATAGCCGTGCGATTGAATTCGGAAAAAAATACGATGTGACCATTCATGTTCGCAGCAGCATGAATGACAGTATAGGAACTCTAATTACACATGAGGTGCCCCAAATGGAAGGTATTCTTGTTTCAGGCGCAACCAGTCAAAAAGACCTTGCAAAAGTAGCCGTGATCGGCGTGGACAACCAGCCGGGTAATGCTGCCCGGATTTTTGCGCATCTGGCTTCGGCGAAGGT
>JBDLJN010000116.1:0-9043 GCA_039714335.1 Planctomycetota bacterium | reverse complement strand
TGGACTGGTCGGACTCGATCAAAAAACTGCAATCGGACTGGATCGGCAAAAGCGTCGGCGCCGAGGTTGATTTCAAGCTGGATGGATACGACGAGAAAATCCGCGTGTTCACCACCCGGCCGGACACGCTATTCGGGGCAACCTATATGGTGATGTCGCCGGAACATCCGCTGGTGAATACCATCACGACCGATGGCAACAAAGCCGCCGTCGAGGCCTATAAGGACCAGGCCTCCAAAAAGAGCGACTTGGACCGGACAGACCTCGCCAAGGACAAAACGGGGCAGTTTACCGGCGCATATGCGATCAATCCGGTCAACGGCGAGAAAATTCCGATCTGGATCAGTGATTATGTCCTGATCAGCTACGGCACTGGCGCGATCATGGCCGTTCCGGCACACGATGACCGGGACTTCGAATTCGCCACGAAGTTTGAGCTGCCGATTATACAGGTCGTTCAGCCGGATAATGCTGAAGATGCAAAACTGTGCGAAGAAGGCAAGCTCTGTTTTACCGGTGACGGCACTGCGATTAACTCAGGTGAGTTTACGGGATTGCGTACGCCGGAGTTCAAGGAAAAGATATCCTCCTGGCTGGCTGAAAACGGATTGGGTGAAAAGGCCGTTAATTATAAACTGCGCGACTGGCTGTTCAGCCGGCAACGGTACTGGGGCGAACCGTTTCCGATTCTGCATACTGAAGATGGTCGTGTGATTGCGTTGGATGAAAGCCAACTTCCGCTGGAGTTGCCAAAACTGGAAGACTATAAACCATCTGAATCCGGCGAACCCCCGCTGGCCAAGGCGACCGATTGGGTCAATGTCACGCTGCCAGACGGCACCAAGGCCCGGCGGGAAACGAATACCATGCCGCAATGGGCCGGAAGCTGCTGGTACTACCTGCGGTATATGGACCCAAACAATGATGCCGCGGCGGTCGATTTCGAAAAGCAAAAATACTGGCTGCCGATCGATCTGTATATCGGCGGGGCCGAACACGCGGTGCTGCACCTGCTGTATTCGCGGTTCTGGCACAAACTGCTGCACGACCTGGGCTATGTCTCCACGCAGGAACCGTACCAGAAGCTCATCAACCAGGGGATGATCCTCGGCGAGGACAACCAGAAAATGAGTAAGTCCCGCGGCAATGTCATCAACCCGGACGATGTGGTCGCTGAATACGGGGCCGACTCAATGCGGCTGTACGAGATGTTCATGGGGCCGCTGGAGGCAACCAAACCGTGGTCGATGAACGGCGTCGAAGGCGTCCACCGGTTCCTGCAGCGGGCATGGCGGATGATGATTGACACAGAAACCAGCGAATTGTTGGACAGTGTGCAGGATACACAAGCCGATGAAGCCACCGAACGCATTTTGCACCAAACGATCAAAAAGGTTACAGAGGACCTGGACAATTTCGCGTTCAATACAGCCATCAGCCAGATGATGATCTTTGTCAATCATGGCCACAAACTGAAAGTCCGTCCGAAGGCGGTCATGGAGCAGTTCACGCTGATCCTGTCGCCCTTTGCCCCGCATATCGCCGAAGAACTCTGGCAGCGGCTGGGGTACACGGACTCGCTGGCATACGAACCGTGGCCGGCATTCGACGCGAACAAAGCCAAAGAAAAAGAAATCGAACTGGCCGTTCAGATCAAGGGCAAGATCATGGACAAAATCACCATCGCCGCGGACGCCACGGAAGAGCAGATTCAGCAGATGGCGCTGGCCAGTGAAAAGGTACAGGCAGCACTGGCGGACAAGGAACCCAAAAAGATCATCGTGATCAAATCACGACTGGTCAATATCGTGGTCTAAGAACCCAGGAACTCGGGAACTCAAGAATACAAGAATGCACGAGATCGAAGCAAAAATTAAGGTGCCCGCTTTAGATGGATTCGACGGCAAGCTCAAAGAACTGGGGGCGGAGTTTCTGCACACGGTTGAACAATCGGACACCTATTTTACAGACACAGGCGGTCAATTACGGGAAAGCGGCTGTGCCTTGCGGATTCGCCAACAGGTCATTGATAATGAATCCTCGGCTTTAATCACTTTTAAGGGGCCGCGACAGGATGGAAAGTTTAAGTCCCGCATTGAATACGAAACGGGTGTTGCCGATGTCGAAATGACAAAGAAAATTTTTGATTCGCTGGGCTACCATGGAAGAATTGTTGTCGAGAAAGAACGCAGGATGTGGTCGCTGGACGGTTGCGAGATCTGTCTGGATGAACTGCCCTATCTGGGCTGTTTTGTCGAGGTCGAAGGGCCGGACGAAACCGTCATCACCGGCGTACTCGAAAAGCTGAATTTGCATGATGAGCCGCATATTACCGAAAGCTATGCCGCCATGCTATCCGGCAAGCTAAAACAGGAATAAGACATGAAACCCGAAGACGGATACATTCAATATATCGTTAATCTCAAGTCGGGCGCCAGCAGCAGCAACGATCTGGTTTGGCAGTTCAAGGATTATTTAATCTCAAAGGGCTTCGAGGTGCGTGTCAGTCTGACCGAATCACTGGAGCACGCCTGCGAACTGGCCACCAAGGGAGCGGTCGATTATCAGTGTGCGTTAGTGGCCGGCGCCGGCGGGGATGGAACGCTGAGAGAGATTCTGCACGGACTGGAAGGAACCAACAAATTATTTATGCCGATCCCCTGCGGCACAGAAAATCTGCTGGCCAATGAGTTGGGATTCGATCTGAACCTGCAAACACTGATCAGCGCCTTTGAAGATGATTGCATTAAACCGCTGGACCTGGGAATGATCAACGGTCAATGCTTCACATCGGTCGCCGGATTTGGATTTGACGGAGCGGTCATCCATCGGATCAGCAGTACCCGGACCGGGCACATCAGCCATCTGAGTTATTTCTGGCCCATCTGGCGAACTTTCTGGGGGCATAATTTCCCACGCATCAAAGTCGTCGTGGACGGCAAAGAAATCTTTGACGACAGAGGGCTCGTCTTTATCGGAAATACGTCCCGGTACGCCATCGGACTGAATATCTGCAAAAACGCTGATTTTGGCGACGGGCTGCTGGACGTGTGCATCTTCCGCTGCTGCGATCAGGCGCAGCTGATAGCCCACTCGATCAATGTCATCTTGAAACGACACACGAATTCAAAAAAAGTAATTTATACCCAGGGAAAGTCAATCCAGGTCACTCCGGCAGATCGGTCGGTTTTTTGCCAGATAGACGGCGATCCGGGACCGGAACTGCCGGCGGATATTAAGGTCATCCCGCAGGCGATCCGTGTGCTGGTACCGCCGGGGGCCAAACCCGCCGGGCTGCGAACACGCCTGAAACGAATGATTGGTTAAGAACCGGATTGATATGCATAAGATCAAAGAACGGTTTGCTCGAAACGCCAAAGGATTCTGGAACGCCAACAAGTGGATACTTATTATCTACACCATCGCATTACTGGCTGACGGAATCAGTACGATTCGCTTCATGCTGAACGATGGGACCGATACAGAAATGCATCCGGCTGTGAATATTGCCGCTCGTATTGCAGGCCCGGTGCTGGGGCCGCTGATCGGTGTGCTCGGTAAGGCCATAGCGGGTGTTATCGTTGCGATTTACTGGCGGTCAATCGCCTGGATTATCCTGCTGGTTGTCAGTATTGTTTCTTTCTGGGCGGCATGGTACAATACATGGGGCTGGCAGTATTATGAGCCGGGAATAATCAAATGGTGGCCGTTTTGGTAAAATGCTTGATTGGATCCAAAACAGACAATTAGGGAAAAATGATGAATTTTAAGATTGGAAATATTGAAGTCGGTCTTGGTGGTGAGTTTTTCATCATTGCCGGGCCGTGTGTAATCGAAAGTGAGGACGTCTGTCTTGAAGTGGCAGATTTTCTTGTCGGTTTGCAGAAGAGCACTGGCGTCAAGTGCGTCTTCAAGGCCAGCTTTGACAAGGCCAACCGCACCAGCATCGACAGCTTTCGCGGACCCGGCTTGGAAAAGGGACTGGCAATCCTTGACGGCATCCGCACAAAAACCGGCCTGCCAATACTGACAGACGTGCATGAGGCCAACCAAGCCGCCGCAGTCGGTACAGTCGTGGATGCATTGCAGATTCCGGCGTTTCTGTGTCGCCAAACGGATCTGCTGGTTGCCTGCGGCAAGACCGGTAAACCGGTCAATATTAAAAAAGGGCAATTTGTCAGCCCGGATGAGATGAAGAACTGTGTTAACAAGGTTCGCTCGACCGGCAATGAAAAAATCCTGCTGTGTGAACGCGGCACATTTTTCGGCTACAATCGGCTGGTCAATGACATGACCTCGATTCCGGAGATGAAGAATCTGGGCTGTCCGGTCGTGTTCGACGTAACCCACAGTACCCAGCGTCCCGGCGGGCTTGGCAACGCCAGCGGCGGAGCGCCGCAACTGGCCGCAACACTGGCACAATCGGCGGTTGCCGCCGGAACCAACGCCCTGTTCATGGAAATCCATCCAGAGCCGCCCAAGGCCCTGTGCGACGCGGCCTGTATGCTCCCGCTGGATCAGGTCCAACCACTCGTAGAAAATTGCAACCGCATTTTTGATATTGTTAACACCTCATGACAACGAAGAAATACCGCTATCTGTTCGGTCCGGTTCCGTCCCGCAGGTTGGGGCGCAGCTTGGGTGTAGACATCGTCCCGCTGAAGACCTGTACGCAGAACTGTATCTACTGCCAACTGGGCAAAGACGCTCCGCAAACCCTCCAGCAAAAGGACTATGTGCCCATCGAAGCTGTTCTGGGTGAGTTGGAACAAAAAATCGCCGAAGGGCTGGAAGCGGACTATATTACCATCAGCGGTTCCGGCGAACCGACCCTGCACAGCGGCCTGGGGATACTGATAAGCGGGATTAAGGCACTGACCCAAATTCAGGTGGCTGTCATTACCAACGGCACGCTGCTGTCGGACCCGGCCGTCCGGGCCGATTGCTGTTTGGCGGATGTGGTGCTGCCCTCGCTGGATGCCGGAGATGCGGAAACTTTCGTCCAAATGAACCACCCGCATCCGGATCTCGATTTTGAACAGTATGTTGACGGGCTTATCCGCTTCCGCACCGAATACACCGGCCAACTCTGGCTGGAGGTTTTCTTCTGCGAAGGCGTCAACACAGACGAGATGTCCGTACAGAATATCGCCAGGCAAATCCAGCGTATCAACCCTGATAAGGTGCAAATCAACACCTCCGTCCGCCCCATTGTTCACGCCGAAGCAGTGCGCGTCAGCGAGCAACGGCTCAACGAAATCGCCGCTTGTTTAGGTGAATCCGTTGAGGTTATTGCAGATTTTTCCAAGCACACGGGGAACACTCACAAACAGGTCGACCTTCAGGCCATCGTAGAAACGCTGCGGCGAAGACCCTGCACGCTGGACGATCTGTGTGCCGGACTGGGATTGTCAAAAGAACAACTCGAGCCAGCCCTTATCAAGCTCGAAGCCCTGTCAAAAATCATCATCGAAGAAAAAGAGCAAAATAAATATTACAAGCCGCTTTAATCTCTGCATATTTAGAGCCTATCCGAATCCCCTGTCCTATTGCGGCCGGCTGCAAAGCCCGATGCCGGCGTTGTCGGGCCAATATCGTCCTCGACACAGCTTTGGCTGCGCCTGCGGGGATTTCGCTCCGCCGCCTTGGCCTCGAACTTTTCGCTCGGCCTCATAACGAACCGGTTATTCGGATAGACTCTCAGGTTCATTTCTTACTGCATCATCCTGTCTTGTTATGGGACTTATCCATTTTTTCCACGTTTACGAATTGTAATCAAAGATTTTATTTAAGAACTTTCAGTTATCGGCCGATAATACAGGAGTCATATCGACCTTGTTAATGCTTTAGCGATGGCTTCAAAAGTTTCTTTAATCGTTAACCTATAGTTATTAGTGGCAGGCATGAAGATGAATCATGTAAAAAAACAACTTATTTTGAACAAAGGTTCGGAAAAATTTATCTTCCGTTATGATGATGGAAACGAAGGGCAATTACTGGATGCCTTTGTGGCGTCCGCAAGCAATCCGCAGACAACTTTTGACTGGTTTGACGCCGCAGTTTTAAGCTTCAAGCTGACACAGTCGCTGATCGGCGAAGCAGATGAAATTCTATACAAAGATTTAAACGACCCTGTAAAGACTTATCAGCAGGATTCCTAAATATAAACATTGGCAGCTTTCGAGCTTTCATGCTTCTTATAAGCAGACGCGTTTGACACGAAGGGACAGATCATGGAAAATTCAGCAGTAATTCAGGAATTTATCAGTTATTTGAAATTCGAAAAACATTTTTCAGAACATACCGCAAAATGTTACCGGGCGGATTTGGAGCAGTTTACGTCTTTTCTGGGCGGCCCTACTTCGAATGCACACAGCAACGCTGATACAACTGAAAATCCCTGGCAGGATCCTTCGGCAACAGCAACCGCAACCGTAACGCAAACTCAGACGCAGGTTAACATCGACGCATTGGTGATTGACGTCGATGTAAACACAATTCGTCGATACATGGCCGAACTCGGACAGAAACATTACTCTAAATCCACTACAGCTCGCAAATTGGCAACGCTTCGCAGTTTCTACAAATTCCTTGTTAAGCGGGATTATGTGAACAGCAACCCTGTTGTTACGATCAAAACTCCAAAACAGGACAAAAAGCTGCCCAAATTCCTCGAATATGAACAAGTGGTTCGCCTGCTGAATACCCCCCCCGCCAATACCTGGCTGGGTGCACGGGACCGGGCAATCCTCGAGGTACTCTACAGCACCGGAATGCGGGTCAGCGAACTGGTTTCTCTGAATATGGATGATGTGGACTTTCTCAGCGAAGTCATCCATATCCGAGGCAAAGGTAAAAAAGAACGCATCTGTCCGATCGGCTCCGGTGCCCTGCGATCGATCCAGAACTATATCGAATTCAGGAATCGCCGCATGGCGAATGATTCAAACTTTGATTCGCGAGTGCTGTTCGCCAACAAACACGGCCAGCGGCTCAGTACCCGAAGTGTCCGCCGGAAAATGGACAAGTATCTCATCGAAGCCGGCCTAGATCCGTCCATCAGCCCGCACACGCTGCGGCACAGTTTCGCCACTCACATGCTCAACAATGGTGCCGACCTGCGAAGCGTGCAGGAGCTGCTGGGACACCAGTCGTTGTCAACAACCCAGATTTATACGCACGTTACGACGAGCCATATGAATGAGCAGTACCACGACGCCCATCCGATGGAACAGATGAATCAGCAGTAGATATTACTGCGACAAGCAAAAACAAAAAGCCCGTATTATTACGGGCTTTTTTTATTGTGAATATTGTCTGGGCTTAGAGCAATTTAATCCTGACCGATGAACTCAGGAATCAATTCTTTGATGGCAGCAACAATCCGAGAGCGGTCCTGGGTGTGGGCAATATTGATGATGTTCTCGATCCCAGCGCGTAATGTTTCACGGTTCTTGGTAATGGTCTGCCATATCGCGATTTTGGGGTGCTTGGTGGGAATCATATCCTCGCCCTCGATAGAAAGCTCTTCAAACAGTTTTTCTCCCGGGCGCAAACCGGAAAATTCGATTTCGATATCTTCGCCGGGACGAAATCCACTCAACGTGATCAACTCGCGAGCCAGATCGACAATTTTCACCGGCTCACCCATGTCCAGTAGGAAGATCTCGCCGCCGGATCCCATGGACGCGGCCTGAAGAACCAACTGGCTGGCCTCCGGAATCGTCATAAAGTAGCGGGTCATCTCCGGGTGCGTTACCGTTACCGGGCCGCCATTGGCAATTTGCCTGTTAAATATCGGGATCACCGAACCGTTCGACCCCAACACATTACCGAATCTCACTGTGACAAAATGCGTCTGGCTCGTATTGTTCAGGTCCTGAATGTACATTTCCGCGATCCGCTTGGACGAACCCATAATACTTGTAGGGTTCACCGCCTTGTCGGTACTGATCATCACAAAATCATCTGCACCGAATGCATCCGCCGCATCGGCCATGTTCCGTGTGCCGATGACATTGTTTTTGACCGCTTCGCCGGGGTTTCCCTCCATCAGGGGAACATGCTTATGGGCGGCGGCGTGAATCACCACTTGGGGGTGATATTGTTCGAAAATCTGGTTCACGCGGGCCGTTTCCGCAATATCACAAATAAGCGCTTTCATCTGCATATCGGGAGAATTTTTCCGCAACTCCCTTTCAATGAAGAATAACGGGTTTTCGGCCTGTTCAACCAGCAGCAAAAGCTTGGGCCCGAATGCACAAACCTGCCGGCACATTTCCGAACCGATAGATCCGCCGGCCCCCGTTATCAAAATCACTTTATCTTTGAGAAATTTTTCGAGCTGCTGCATATCCAACTGAACCACCTCACGGCCCAGCAGATCGTCGATATTGACATCACGCATCTGCGAGACACGAAATTTGCCCGAAGCAATATCAGTCAACGAAGGAACCGTACTGAAACGCAATGACGTCCCCTGGCAAACCTGAACCACATGCCGAAGCTGTTTTCGGGTCGCACTGGGGATCGCGATGGCAATTTCATCAATCGCACTCTTTTTGCAAACCTGCGGCAACTGTTCAACAGTACCCAGCACCGTGATACCATGAATGCTCATGCCCTGCTTGGCCGGGTCATCATCAATAAAGCCTATAACATCATAGTTGGCATCCCTGCGGCGAAGCATCTCCCGCAACAGCGCTTCACCGGCATTGCCGGCGCCGATAATCAGAAAACGACGGGCCGTACCGTGTGTCTCAGAGAAAAATTCTTCATGATAAAGACGGATAAGCATTCTCAACGCGGACAAGAATACAATGGTCGTAAACAAATCCAGCATTAGTACGCCTTCTATATGGCGTTGGGCCTGTCGCAACTCGGCAACTTTTATTTCCAATTCTTCGCGATCCCGACTGTTAACCGGAAGCAACTCAGCCTTTTTTGAAAATTCACGGATCCGGCTCACTTCAATAATGCTCCGAAGCCCTTTGAGATTTTCATATTTCCGGCGAGCGCGTATGTCCTCATCGTCGCTCAACGC
>JBDLJN010000115.1:0-9075 GCA_039714335.1 Planctomycetota bacterium | reverse complement strand
GCGTTCAAGATCGTCTGGCAGCTGCTGGAAAACGGCGTCGCTGTCCAGTCCGGCGAGATTGCCCCTCTGAACATTTCAGCCGGAGAAAAAGCAACATTCAAGGTCCCCTGTGATCGAGGTGAAATGGCAAAAGAAAAAGAGTATTTCCTGCGGATCGCATTCCAAACCCGAACCGATGCCGACTGGGCCAAGGCCGGCCACGAAGTTACCTTCTCCGAATTCAAGCTGGCAGGAAATTACACAATGCCCCTTAAAACTTCGGCAGCACCCCCAAAAATCGTCTCGAAAAAATGGGAAACCACGGTCATTACTGACAATGGCCTGTCCTGCACCTTCGACAAGAAAAGGGGCACGCTGATATCGCTTTCGATCAAAGGACATCAGCTTATGGCCAAGAGCGAACGGCGGGGCGACCGGTCTTTCGACCATGATCAGGCATTGATCGACAACTACACTCGCCACTGGAAACTGCATTTGAGAAAGTTTGACGAACTGAAGCTTGGAAAACTTGAAAAAGTCGGGGACTCCAGGCTGACCGTCAAGACAAAGAAGAACAAAGTCGTCGTGCAGATCAGCTCCTCTTTCCGCAGTCCGAAAAATGCCGGGTTCGATGAAGTACAGACCTGGAAAATTGATGGAGCCGGGCAGATCGAAGTCATTGAATCCGTAACCCCCGCCGGCAAGCTGGGCGACGATGTATGGGTTCCGAGAATAGGCCTGTACTTTCAGTTGTCCAAAGACTTGCAGCAGGTGGCCTACTATGGAAAAGGCCCGCACGGAAACTATAACGACCGCTCATACGGCGCCTGGACCGCGGTTCACGAAGCGAACGTCATGGATCATTATGTTCCCTACGGCAAACCGCAGGATCATGGAAACCGCGAATCGGTGCGATGGCTCAAGCTCAGCGATGCCAACGGCAGCGGCCTGAAGATTATCGCGCCGGAGCCGCTGGCCATGTGTGTTCTCCCATACACGCAGGAAGAGCTTGCGTCTGCACGCCACACCGTTGACCTGCCCGCACCCTCGATCACGGAACTTCGCATTGCGGCCAGAGTCTCCGGCGTTGGCAACGGCTCCTGCGGACCGATCACAAGAGAAGAATACCAGGCCCTCTCGGCACCTGTCGAATACCGCTTTATCCTGATCCCGTTTATTTCAAACTAAAAAATTAGAAAGAAACATAATATGAACAACTTCAAACGCTCACTGAATAACATTGCAATTCTCTGCCTGCTGATATCGACGGGCATCGCTTTCGCAGAAGAAATAAAAACGCAGAAAACCGAACCGGCCGCATTCACCAAGGGCACATGGACGGCGGTCGTCATTCCGGACACACAGCATTATGTGTCCGGAAAGTTTGTAAACACGGACACCACCCACAAGATACTCAACGGGATGATGGACTGGATCGCCGCGGAGAAAGACAGCAGGAACATCAAAATGGTCGTCCACGTTGGAGACATGACCAACAATAACAATCAGCAGCAATGGGAGTTGATTCGCTCCGCCTACAAAAAGCTGGACAATGTCGTCCCGTACGTTCTCTGCGAAGGCAACCACGACCGCGGCAAGAACAAAAAAACAAAAACGATAATACCTACACTGATGAACGACTTTTTCAGCATCGATCAGAATTCGAAAAACCAGGACATCTACCGGGGTTCGTTCGAGCCGGGACAGATGCAGAATTCCTATTACACCTTTACCCAAAACAATCAAAAGTACCTGGTTCTTGCTCTCGAATACAAAACACGGCAAGCGGTCATCAAATGGGCGGGCAAAATCATTAAAGACCATCCCGACCATCGGGTTTTCATGACGGTCCACAATTATATGGATGAATCAAGCCGCATACAAAGTAAAGATGGGCTTCCCGTACCGAATAAAGGTCCGATCCGCAACTTCGTCATGAACCATCCGAACATCGAATTCGTCGTCTGCGGCCACCACGCCGCCATCATACCGACAAAGGACCTGCCGCCGGAAAGCGTGAAAAGTCAAAGGCCCGCACACGGACACGGCGGAGAGTATAAACTTCATAAAGACATTGCCACGGGCCATCGAACCGACCGCCGCGAGAACGGACTGTCCGTCCATCAAATACTGTTCAACGCACAATGGATCCCCAACGGCGGCGACGGCTGGATGCTGCTGCTTGAATTCCAGCCGGATAACAAGACGGTAAGGGCCAAGACTTTCAGCTCACATCTAAACCTGTGGCGAACAGGACCGGAATATGACTATACACTAATGCGAACGGAAGACAAGAAGACCGGCACCTGAAAATCCACTTCTGTTACACCCGCATTCCCAGCCAAAGCCGCGACAGTCATCCAGCGGGCAGTGCGGCCGACCTGTCCGGCGTAGCTTCAGCGAAGCGGGAAGCTTCCAGCCTCGGAACAAAATAGAAAAATTCCATAAGCCCGTAGGGCTTGAAACAACAATAGCCGCGGGTGCAGGGAGCAACTTGTCCCGCCGTAGCCTGAAAGGCGAAGGGGGAAGCGACCGAAACCCGTGGTTCGGACACCCGCAACCACCCCACGACCCCAACGGGGTCGAACAAGGTAGCTCAGGCATCCTGCCTGAGTCACACAAACCCCAACAGCCGCCGGGTGCCCGGGGTGATTTGAACTGACAACTGAATGGGTTTCGTATGGGCAGCATGGTTTCTTTTTCCTTGAAAATCGCAGTCTTGCTAATGCAAATCTAACATTTTTTTAATGCTTTCCTAATATAAATCGGGTACGGTTTAATGCTATGGCACACGAAACGATCCTGATCGTCGATGATGAGGAAGATGTCCTCGAACTGGTGCGGTACAATCTCGACAAGAACGGCTACACCGTCGAGACCGCCGCCGCCGGCGAAGAGGCCCTGCAAAAAGTCAGAGCCCAAACACCCGACCTGATGATACTGGACCTGATGCTGCCGGGCGTGGACGGCCTGAATGTCTGCAAGCAGCTCAAAAGTGACCCCAAAACCGAATACATCCCCATCATCATGCTCACCGCCAAAGGCGAGGAATCCGACATCGTTACCGGGCTGGAACTGGGCGCCGACGACTATGTCACCAAGCCGTTCAGCCCCAAGGTCCTGATCGCACGAGTCCGGCGGACGCTGCATCGAACTGTCGCCCGCGACTCGGAAAACGCACCGGTCAAAATTCACGAACTGACCATCGACCCCGCGCGGCGCCAGGTGTTCGTCGGCGCCGAACCGGTGGAACTGACCTTTACCGAATTCAACATCCTTTACGCACTGGCCAAACGCCCCGGCATGGTCTTCACACGCTACCAGATCGTTGATGCCGTCCACGGCGACAACTACCTCGTCACCGACCGCGCCGTCGACGTGCAAATCGTCGGCGTGCGCAAAAAGCTGGGGGCCTATGGTAAATACATCGAAACCGTCCGCGGCGTCGGCTACCGTTTTAAGGAGTAACCCATGCCTCGAAAACGTCTGCTGTGGCAGCTTTATCCGTCCTACCTACTGCTGACCGTTATCGCAGTGCTGGCCGTGGCATGGTACACCTCGCACTCACTGCGAAGATTTTATTTTCGTCAAGTCTCCGAGGATATCAAATCCCGCGCCCATCTGGTCCGGCCGCAGATTGTCGCCGACCTGACCGATGGTAACTATGAAAAAATCGATCGCTACTGCAAAACAACCGGTCCGCTCAGCGGCACCCGCATCACGGTCATTCTGCCCGGCGGGCGGGTCATTGGCGATTCGGATGAACAGATTGCCGACATGAAAAACCACGCTGACCGCCCGGAGTTTCGCCAGGCACTGACCGGACGCATCGGCTCTTCGACGCGATTCAGTGACACGCTCGGCAAAAATATGATGTACCTGGCGATCCCGATTCAGAGCCGCGACAGTGATGGAGCGGTCCTCGCGGTCGTGCGTACCTCGGTTCCGGTCTCGGCGATCGATGAGGCATTGCGCCAGATTTATCTCAAAATCCTGTGGGCGGTCCTGATTGTTGCGATCCTGGCCGCCGTCATCAGCTTAGCACTGTCAAAACGCATCAGCCGCCCCATCGAAACCATCAAAGAAGCCGCGAACCGTTTTGCCTCCGGCGACCTGGCCCTGCGATTGACCGTTTCAAAACCCGAAGAACTGGCCGATCTGGCCAAAGCCATGAACAAGATGGCATACCAGCTTGACCAGCGGATCCGGACCATCACAACCCAGAGTGCCGAGTCCGATGCGATTCTGTCCAGCATGATCGAAGGCGTAATCGCCGTTGATTCAGACGGGCGGATTGTCCGGATCAATCGCGCCGCGGCGGATTTTTTCAATGTCAACACGAAACAGGCCAAGCGATGTCCCGTCGAAGAAGCGGTCGACAATGCTGATGTTGTTGAATTTGTCCAACAGGCGCTTGGCAGTGTCTCGCCAATCGAAACCGAAGTGATCGTTACAGACGACGAAAAAAGGCATCTCAAATTACACGCCGCACGCTTGGCGGACGCCAACGGCAGCCATACAGGCGCCGTCATCGTATTGACCGACATGACACGGATCCGGCAGTTGCAAAAGGTTCGGCGGGATTTTGTGGCCAATGTCTCCCACGAACTGAAAACCCCGATCACCTCGATCAAGGGATTCGTGGAAACACTGCAGGAAGGCGCCCTAACCGAACCGGAAGAAGCAGCCCGTTTTCTGACGATCATCGCCCGGCACGCTGACCGGCTCAACGCCATTATCGATGACCTATTGAGTTTGTCTCGGCTGGAAGAAGACAGCGAACGACGGGCGCTGTCATTTGAGATGACCCCGCTCAAGGCGGTGCTGACCGAAGCGATCGACCTGTCGACTGCAAAAGCAAAAGAAAAACAGATTCGGATCGACTTGGACTGCAAAGAGACCATCGCCGCCGGTATCAATCCTGCCCTGCTGGAACAGGCCGTTACGAATCTTATCAACAACGCGATCAAATACAGCGACGAATCCAGCCGCATCGAGATATCCGCCGAACAGAACGACGACCAAATCCATATCGCCGTCCGCGACGAGGGCTGCGGCATCGACAAAAAGTACCATGAACGAATCTTCCAGCGTTTTTATGTTGTGGACAAAAGCCGCAGCCGAAAACTCGGCGGCACCGGCCTGGGCCTGGCCATCGTCAAACATATCGCCCAGGTCCACAACGGCCGCGTCACCGTCGAAAGCCAACCCGGCCGCGGCAGCACATTCAGAATACATTTGCCCGCTAACGAATAGATGGATAATCTAAACCACAGGCTCGCGTTTTCTTTTGCCCGACAATAAATATCTCCGTCCTAATAAAAACTTAACCCCCTTTTCATATTCCGCTAACACAGGCAGGGTATATTTTCTGTGTAAAGAAAATGCCGGTTGATGGTTTTTAGGAGACTTCAGATGCAGCAGCTAATATTGAATATTCTATGCCTGATCGGAATGGTGTACCTGTTAAACCGTATTATTATTTGGTTCAAAGCTCTGTGGCAACTGATCCGCCGACTTGGAAAAACAGATAAAAAAACAATTCTAACAAAATTCTAACATACACCTTACACTTGCCTAATAATCCCGGGGTAACTTATTCCGCAAATAACTATGGGATGGGCTTAGACCGTCCTGCAAGCAATATTCGTTCAGGACGATAAAATGAAAAATCGACTTAATACCATCTTAAAAATCGCCGCGGCGGCGGGACTGCTGTATTTGTTCCTGCTCAGCATCGGCCTGATGGGCGGCGCCTTCAAGGGCTTCGGCAAGGATTTTGCCAAACAGCTCGTCGAAACGACCTCCAACCCGTTCATCGGATTGGTGATCGGCATCCTCGCTACCAGCGTCGTGCAAAGTTCCTCCACCACAACCTCGCTCGTGGTCGGTATTGTCGGCGCCGGCGGCCTGACCGTCGGCAACGCCATCCCCATCATCATGGGTGCCAACATCGGCACCACCGTCACCAACACACTCGTCTCGCTGGGCCATGTCGGACGCCGCGGGGAATTCCGCAAAGCCATCGCCGCGGCCACGGTCCACGATTTTTTCAACCTGATCTGTGTGTCCATCATGTTTCCGCTGGAAATCATAACCGGCAAAATATTCGGCGTCGGTTTTCTCGAAAAAAGCGCAACAATGCTGAGCATACAGTTTGAAAACGTCGGCGGCCTGAAGTTTACCAGCCCCGTCAAAATGATCATCAAGCCCGTCGTCAAGCAAATCCAGCATCTGCTCACGGACCTGTCCAACTCCGAAAACTTCGCTTATATCTTCATGCTGGTCCTGTCGTTCGTGCTGCTGTTTTTTGCCCTGTACTTCATCGTCAAGGTCATGAAGTCACTGGTCGTCGAGCGTGCCGAAATCGTCCTGAACAACGTCATCCGCAAAAACGGCTCCCTGGCCCTGCTGGCGGGACTGTTGTTTACCATCTCAGTCCAGAGCAGCTCAATCACGACCTCCCTGCTGATCCCGATGGTCGCCGCGGGCATCCTCACCATCGAATCCATCTTCCCGATCACCATGGGCGCCAACATCGGCACCACCACCACCGCCATCCTTGCATCCTTTGCAACTGGCGAACCATCTGCTATAATCATCGCGTTCGTGCATTTTCTGTTCAATACGCTCGGCGTGATATGTCTTTATCCGATCCCGGTATGCAGGCGGATTCCGATCAACCTCGCACATCGGCTCGGTATCATGGCGTCGCGGAAACGATGGTATGCGTTTGTGTACGTACTGGGTATCTTTTTCGTACTGCCGTTTCTGTTAATTTTTGTATCTAAACTCTTTACATAGGAGAAATCGAGATGTTTAAAAGTTTACTCAGCTTCTGGAAAGGTAAGGATTTTCTGTCGCAGGTCATCGATGACTTTTCGCAAATGCTGGACCATGCGGAAAACGTGTTCATAATGGTTGCCAGGGCTCTTCTGGAAAACGACCAGCCCGCCAACCTCAAGGACACGGTTTACCAGATCGACAAAAAGATCAACCGGCTGGAACGCAGCATCCGCCAGCGCATCGTCGAGCATCTGACATTGCAGCCGTCCGTTGATACGTCAATGTGCCTGTGCCTGATGAGCGTTGTCAAGGACGCCGAACGGATCGGGGACTATACCAAAAACCTGTTCGAGGTGATCGAACTGCTCGAAAAACCCATCGACCGGAATACATTCGATGCGTATTTCGACGGCATCCATAACAACATCCTGACGCTCTTTACGGACACAAAAGAAGCATTTGTCCAGGAAGACAACAGCAAGGCCAAGGCGTCCTATCAATTGGAAAGCAAGCTCGTGAAGGAGTGCGACGCGATTTTGACCAGGTTGGCTGCCAGCGACCTGAGCACCAACGAAGGCGTCTGCTACACACTAATCGCACGGTACTTCAAACGCATCGCCGCGCACTTGGTGAATATCTCAACATCCGTCGTACTGCCGATTGATCAACTGGACTACTTCGACGAAAAGAAGGCTGAACAGGCCGACACTCAATAACATCCAACGATCATTACCGGAGGGGTATAATTGTTCAGTGAATACATGGCCAGAGCCAACTTGGCCATGTGTTCATTGAATACCAATCACCTGCAAGAGTTGTGAGGACTAACACAAGGAGATACAGGAGGCATGGTTTGACTTGTCAGGCCGTAAATAACGGCTTCCATTTATCCCGCAGGGATAACCATATGAATAGCCGCGGGTGCAGGGAATCTGCCGTAGGCGGATGAACCGGAACCCGTGGTGCAAATTCCCCACACCTCTTTCGACCCCATAGGGGTCAAATAATCAGTGCAGGTTGGTCTCACCCTACCACAATGCACAGCGCGATCCACGGGACGATATTGAATACAAACACCAACACCTTATACAGCCCGAAAAACGAATAGATCGCCACATTAAACTGTGTCTCGGTAATCGGAAACATCCTGCTGTGAATGCTGTACGCCCACGCCCTCGCCTTGACCAAGATCAGCCACGAAATCGTCATCAGCACGATATTGATCAGCGAACACCATCCGAGCATTTCACGAATTTCAAAAATCGTCATAACGCACCTCCCGTTTACTGTGCCCATAAAAAAAGCGACACTGTCCCTTGCAACACAGTGCCGCCTCAATACAAATTCTTACACCATTGCGATCCGTCGCCGCTGTTATTCCGTTGCTTTCTCAACAGCTTCTTCGGCATCCGCGGCCGTGTCTTCGGCGGCCGCCTCAGCATCTGCAGCCGCACCTTCAACATCAACAGCAGGTGTTTCCGGGGGTGCAACCGGCGGTTCTTCTTTCTTGCAGCCGCCCAGGCTCAGGCCCGCAACCGCAACCAGCACCAGTAACATTCGTAACAGCATAGCCAATCTCCTTAAATCAAAATTCCGTCAATCCATTCAAAGCAGCGTTATTCTTCCGCCGCGATATCCGCTTCGATCTGTTTCTCCATCTTGTCCAGTTCGGCATCCAGGTTTTCCGCAGTCACCTCCGGCTCGGCCGGTGCAGCCGGTTCGGATTTCTTCGAGCAGCCGCCCAGCGTCATCGCCGTCGCCGCAACCAATACCAACACCATTCGCAATATCATAATCATCTCTCCAAAGCTAAAATGAACAGCTCGTTATTCGCTGTCTGTTTCCTTTTCGGTTTTTTCGGCCTCATCGCCGGCACCTTTTTCTTGACTGCCGCGTTCGGTCATCCTCTTATTCTTTTTGTCGTAGCGGCCCTGTTCCTTGTCGATGAGTTTTTGAATCCGTGCCGCGGCCTTGTCGTCGCCTTTATCCTGGGCAACCTTCAGCATCTTAGCCAGCCGTGCCTTGCGGGTTTCGTGTTTTTTTGATTCACGCTCAAGCTGTTTGGACAAGGACGCGGCCTTTTGGTCCTTGCCTAATCCTTTGCCTTCAGGTTTGCCTTTTGCTTTTTCCTTGCCAGCTTTTTTGCCCTTTGCTTTTTCTTCGGCAGCACCCGCTTCTTTTTCGGCTTTGCCCTTGCGGCTTTGTGTTTTTCCCCTTGTTTCCCGGGTCCGGCGTTCTCGAGTTCTCGCTTTTTCGCCGTCAGCTTGACCTTTTTGCTGTTCAGCACGCTGGCGGACCTGCTCGGTCTCT
>JBDLJN010000114.1:0-9477 GCA_039714335.1 Planctomycetota bacterium | reverse complement strand
TGGCGACACTGCGCGAAAAGGAAATGTCCGATGCAGCAGTGCCGGCATTGCGTATTCTCAATAGGGATGAGTGTCCGTCTGATGACAGGCCGGTCAGCGATTTTGACTCGAACGGCTGGCCGCAGACCGGCCGCGACAAGGCATTGCGTGCAATGCGCAAAGCGTTCGCCTTCCATATTGCCGGAGACCAGCATCTCGGGTCGACCATTCAATATGGTATTGACGATTACCGGGATGCGGGCTTTGCGGTGTGCGTGCCGTCGGTGTCCAATGTCTGGCCCCGGCGGTGGTACCCGGCCGAACCCAGTCCGAATCCGATTGCCGGCCAGCCGCGTTATACGGGCGATTATGAAGACGGTTTTGGTAATAAAATGACGGTCCGCGCCGTTTCAAATCCCGTCTTTACCGGTCTGAAGCCGGCGCGGCTGTACGATCGCGCGACGGGTTATGGGATTGTCCGGTTCAAAAAAGAAACCCGCGAAATTACGATCGAGTGCTGGCCGCGGGTGCCCGAATCGGTCAACGGCAGCGGCCAGTACCCTGGCTGGCCGATTACGATCGCCCAGGAAGACAGCTATAACAGGAAGGCACACGGTTATCTGCCGACGGTGAAAACAAATATCAAAGACCCTGTCGTACAAGTCATTAATGAAAAAGACGGCGATATCGTTTATACACTTCGGATCCAGGGCAAGCAATTTTCGCCGAAGGTGTTTGAAGATGGGACCTATGCGATTAAAGTCGGGCCGTCTTCTGATCATATGAAAACGGTTAAGGGCCTCAGACCGCGGCCCTCAAAAAGAGTCATATTACTTAAGTTCTAAGAACATATGTGGGAATTAATCAGAGTCAATAAACGCAATTCCGTGCTGCTGCTGGGCGCGATGGGTAGCGTGTTGCTGCTGTTAGGATACGTGATTGGAATGCTGTTCGGTCATCATCCGCAGGCCGGATGGATCGGGATGGCGGTCGCGACGGTGATCTGGCTGGTGATGATGGCCGTGAGTTTATCCAGCGGCGATCAGATCCTGCTGGCCTCCAGCAAGGCGGTCAAAGTGACACCCGATGTGCATCCGATGCTGTTCAATGTGGTCGAGGAGATGACCATCGCGGCAAACCTGCCGAAGATGCCCAAGATTTATATCATCAACGACCCGGCGCCAAACGCCTTTGCCACCGGCCGCAATCCGGAAAACGCGTCCGTGGCGGTAACGGCGGGACTGTTGGCTAAGCTCAATCGCGACGAACTGCAGGGGGTCATCGCCCATGAGATCAGCCATGTCATCCATCAGGACATTCTGTTTGTAACCCTGGCCGGGGTTATGCTCGGCAGCATCGTGCTCATCAGCCAGATTTTTCTGCGGGGGATGTTTTACAGTTCGATGGGTTCACGCAGGCGGTATTCGTCCTCGCGCGGCGAGGGCAGCGGACAGGCCCAGATTGTTATGCTGATCGTGGCGATTGTGTTCGCGATCTTAGCGCCGATCATGGCACAGCTATTGTATTTTGCCCTGTCGCGCAAGCGGGAATACCTGGCCGATGCCGGCGGCGTGCGGTTGACGCGCTACCCGGAAGGGCTGGCCAGTGCACTGGAAAAGATCGCCGGGGCCAACATTAATATGGAATCGGCCAACAAGGTGACCGCGCCGATGTATATCGCCAACCCCTTCCGCGGCAAAAAGGCGATGAACCTGTACAGCACACACCCCCCAGCGGAAGAACGCATCCGCATCCTGCGGAATATGAGCCATGGGGCGGCGTTTGTCGATTATGAAAAATCGTACGAATCGGTAACCAAGCGAGCGGCGGTGGTTCCAACCTCGGCCCTGAAGCCCGAGGACGTGGCGATTCGTGATGCGTCCGCCGAGTCCAAAGCCACCCGCACCGCCAAACAGCAGGCCCGTCAGATCGGCGACCTGATGCGAACCGTCAGTGCCTTTGCCTTCCTGACCTGCAGCGGTTGCAACCTGAAAATGAAAATCCCCCCGGAATTCAAAGGCAAACAAGTCAAATGCCCCCGGTGCAAAAATATCTCGACAATCAACTAAAGGATGTACTAATATGAGAATTCCTGCTTTTATAGTTATCATTCTCATTGCTGCGGGAATTCTTCGAAGTCTGTATTGTTACGATCTGCCTGTCAGCGGCGATGAAAGTGTCAGCTTGCTGCAGGCAGCCGGCAAGGCATTGGAATACAGCAACCATATCCCGACACAACCGACCCGGATCGAAGAACTCCAATCGCTCATGAAATACTCCTCAAATTATGGGTTAGGAAATGTCATGGAATCGATGGAGAAAGCCGGGGTACATCCGCCACTTTACTATACCTTGCTTCACTATACGCTTCGTTTCTTTGGCAATGAATCCTTTGTGGTCCGTCTTCCTTCGATTCTTTTTTCAACATTTTCCATTTTAATGCTGTATCTTCTTTGCAGGCGATTGTTTGGTGTTGCCGAAGCTTTGTTTGCCGCCATGACACTTGCTGTTGCCGCATATGGCGTACATTATGCGCATATGATTCGTCCGTATCCCATGATGATGTTTATATCAATAACCTCTACCTGGCTGATGCTCAAAATTTATCAGGAAAATATGATCAATTTTTCAAACAGTACTTTATGGCTTTATTTACTAATAACAGTTTTTGGGCTTTATGGTATCTACCATTATGTGTTTGCCGTTTTTTTTCAAGCACTATTTTTAATGTTGGCCGCCAGAAAAAATAAAAAGCAGCTCATGATAATAATGTCTGTTTTTGTTATCGTTGGCATCTGCTATTTACCATGGATCTCTAAATTTCTTACCCAACTTCAGTTTGTCAAAACAGGAGGGCTTTACTTTCACGGGATAAGCAATCCCGTTCGCCCGATTCGTTATTTGTTTGAGTTCAATCTCACGCGAGCAATGCCCGGCCAATATGCTTGGTATAAGATCTTTCTTTTAGGCGTGTTCTTTGCAATCACTGTTGCGGGGGTCAGACGGTGTGTTTCTGCAGCCATTGGTCGTTATTTTACAGTTGCTGTGGCCGGAAGTTTTATGATTATCTATCTCGCAGATTTAATCATGCGTACGAATACAATAAATGTTCCGAAGCTGCTGTTTTTCTTTGCCCCGGTGCTTGTTGTTTATTTTTCCGCTGGAGCTGTTTATTTAATCAAACGTTTTCCTCATCTGGGTGCGTCTTTGGTTTGTCTTATATTTGTCGCCATTTGTGTAAACACAGCTTTGACCATCCGGGATTCTAAGGCCGAAGATGACCCGCTGTATTTAACGGAATATCGAAATGTCATCAATTCCATCGCAAAGCAAGAGCAGAACGGTCTCGAACTTCTCCTGCTGAATCAATCGAACCTGAGATATACACTATGTTTTGCTCATGCAATCGAATCCGGTGACACCCGGATGAAGGTCTCAAAAGATTTGCTCGACGTTGTCAATAATGAAGGACGTTTATTGGCACAATACACTCGGGTTTTTATGGCAGCGCCTCGTGTCAATAAAACGCTGGCCCCGCAAAAAATTAGTGATATCCGGGAATCCATGCAACAGCATAACTTCATACAGATCGAGCCGGACGATAATAAGGATCTGCTTGAAACAGGCCGCCTTTTAATTTTTGAAAATAGCACAGACTTAAAAGCGATCGAACGATAGATAATTATCATCGACACAGGAAATCTGATTTGCACATTCCCATCCGCGCTAGCCGATACTGAAAACCGACGCTCAGGCAGCCCAAGCCGTATTTGCAGCTGCGTGCAAAATTGATGGAAGAGGCCTCCGCAAAATATTTTGTCGGACAGGACACTTCGGCGATTTGATACCCGCGCCAGAGAACTTGGGCCAGCATCTGGTTATCGAAAATAAAATCGTCCGAGTTATTGTCCAATGGTAGCTTTTCCAGCAATTCTCTCGAAAAAGCCCGGTACCCGGTGTGGTACTCAGAAAGCTTAGCACCAACCAACAGGTTCTCCGCCAATGTCAAAAAGCGGTTCGCGATATATTTCCAGATCGGCATACCGCCTTTGAGTGCATATCCGCCCAGAATACGTGAACCCAAGACACAATGATAAAGTCCATTGCCAATCATGGCGGCCATTGCCGGAATCAATTGAGGGGTATATTGATAGTCCGGGTGCACCATAATCACGATATCGGCATTATTCTTCATCGCCAATCGATAGCAGGATTTCTGGTTGCCGCCATAGCCCTTATTGTCTTCATGTGTATGAACAATGGTGTTCTCCATCGACTGTGCTATCTCGGTCGTGCGGTCTGAACTGGCATCGTCAACGACAATCACTAAATCCACAACACCCTGATCCAATACTTCACGATGTGTCTTTCTTAATGTCTGCTCGGCATTGTAGGCCGGCATCACAACGACGACTTTTTGATCGTTATACATTGTTAATAGTGTCCTCTTCTAACTTATCATTGTTTTTGAAAGACCATTTCCATCGTTCCCCCTTTTCGGAGGACTGCTTCGATTGCGGCCAAAACACAAAAAACCGGAAAGGTCAGTATATAAAAGAGTTTTTGAAAAAAAATACTGACAGGCGAGATATCCCGCAGGTACGTTGAATTGTCTTTCAGGGCCTCAAATAAAACCTCGCGCTTGCGACAGAAACAATTCAGCAGGCTTTGTTGTATCCCGAAAAGATTCTGTTCCAAAGAAAAAAAAGTTTTGTATTTCAGAGCATAGCCCCTCTTTTCCAACTCGGCAATGAGTGTTTTCGGGGCGGGAAAAAACAAGTGTTTGGGAGGATCCAGGTGCAGCCATTTCCCCTTAAACAAACGGCTCTGGATACTTTCGATATTGGGAAGGGATAAGAAAAGATAACCACCGGGCTGAAGGATAGTGTCAATTATATCGAGCGCTTTCTGTGGTTCTGTAAGGTGCTCAAAAACATGCCATAATGAGATGGCATCAAAATAATTTTCCGAAAATGACTCTGGAGCCAGCGGTTCTGTCGAAAGCTTAAGCCCCGGAATTGCCGCGGCTCGTTCGGCAGACTTTCCGGGCAGTTCAAAGCCATATGCTTCGTATCCATGCGGGATAAGGTACCCAAGAAACCGTCCATTTCCACATCCGATATCCAGGACTTTTGCGGGAGGTGATACAAACTTTTGGATTCGTCGACTTCGCCCCTTTCTGAAATAATCCAGAACCAATTCAATGTATCTGGGAAATTTTGTGTCCGCCGCACCGTAATAAGAAATGTCATAGGCCTGAGCTAATTCTTCCGCTGTGGGGCAAGGTGCAAGAGAATAGAAGCGGCATTGGTTACATTGACAAATATAATGCGACTGCCCCGTCAGGCTTGAGGTTGGGTATAGAACCAAGACGTCTGAACTGCCGCAGAAATTACAAATATTGTCATTCTGCCGGCAATATTGCAACTTAAGTTCCTTCAATTAGCGTTATCCTGTGATCTTATCGCATGACCCAGTCTTTTTCGATTTCTTTCATGGTCGTGGTGTCGCGCAGTTTTTCATCGCCGGCGACGGCGTATTTGAGCTGCAGAGTTTTCTGCAGGAAGATTTTCTTCGCCTTGCCGTCCTCGTCTTTCAGTTTGGGATGTTCCAGCACGGCGGTCTCGTTGCTCAGGCCGCCGGCGAACAGACTCACCTGTTTGGCTTTCGGGTCAAAGTCCGGCCAGATGATCGCAAAAGTGCGCATGTTATCCTTGCCCTGAAAGATACGGTGATCCTTAAAATCCAGCGATTCAAGAAACGGATAACTTCCCTGGTGCTTCTTCTTAACGATCTCAAAAACCGATCGCGACACGCTCTTATCAGCAGGGATAACCTGGAACGTATCTGTGATCAATTGGCAGACCGGGAAAAACTCCACCGCCTCCTGCGAACTGTCATTCGTGACGTTCAGGATAATATACCAGAATCGCCGCGGCGACTGCTCGCCCGGCATTTTCAAAAGAATCTGTTCCGGCTGGGAATAAACAGTTTTCAGGGTCCATTGGTCAACCTTCTGAACGACTGCGGGCTCTGGATATCCCACCAAACCCGGACAGAGCGTCAGTAAAATCGCAGCTAATAAGATGCCGAATGCCGTTTTCATAAGAAATATCCTTAATTTATGATTGCTAAATGATTTTATAGTATGGTACATTTTACAACAAACCAGCCCTCAGGTAAAGGAGTTTCTTGTAAACGTCTGGGCTCATCGGGCGTTTTTGCGGCTTGCGGGGGGTTTTTGATAAAACCCGGGACATGGATTTTTGGCGAATCATGGCTGATGAACAGAAAATCTTGTTAAAGCAAGTCGAGCAGCTTCTTGTTTCCAATGACTTAAAGGGCCTTGGCGTCCTGCTGAGCGACCAGCGCACCAGTGATGTCGCTGAAATAGTGGAGCTTTTTGACCCGGAAGAGTGCCGACTGATTTTTGACGCCCTGGCCAAACACGAGGCGGCTGAAGTACTCGAAAAGGTGGATGAAGCCACACGGTCAGAATTGTTTGACCTCCTGAAAGATGACGAACTGGTCGATTTGATCAGCGAACTGGACCCGGACGACGCGGCGGATGTGCTGGCCGAACTGGATACCGAAGAAAGCCAGGAGGTTCTGGATGGGCTGGATGCCGAGGATGCCGAGCAGATTAAGGAGCTGATGGTTTATTCGGAGGACTCCGCCGGCGGTATCATGGACCCGACAGTCCTTTCTGTGGATGAGAACGCTTCTGTGAACGAGGTGATCCAACGCATTCGTGAAGCAGAGGTCGATGAGGACTTTTACAGCGTCTTCGTGGTGGACAAAAACGAACGTTTTCTTGGCGATGTTCGAATCCGTCTTTTGATCACCTGTCCCGCAGAGACCCGTATTCAGGGCCTAATCGATACCGACGCGTTGTTTGTCAATGTTAACGCGGACCAGGAAGAAGTCCGTAACCTCTTTAAGAAAAACGACTTAATTGTAATGCCTGTGCTGGACAACCAGCAAAAGCTTGTCGGTCGGATCACGGCGGACCGTATCATCGAAGTTGCTGAAGAAGAGGCCGCCGAGGATATGCTCGCAATGGCCGGTACCGATGCAGCGGAGTTGGAAACCTTCTCGGTGTTCAATGCCGCCCGCGTTCGTATGACCTGGCTACTGCCCTGTCTGGCCGGTACCGCGGTCACGGCGCTGCTTGGGTTTTTATTTAAGAATTGGTTTATCTTAGGCGACCAGCTCCATGTTTTTCTGGTTGCTGTGCTTTTTTCGCCGATGATCGCCGCGATCAGCGGCAATGCCGGACTCCAGACATCGGCCATTGTTGTCTGCGGGCTGGCCACAGGGGACCTGGCGGCCTTGAAAATGAGCCAGGTGTTTATGCGTGAGGTTCGAATCGCACTTTTGGTGGCACTTTGTTGCGGCGTCATCGGGGGCGGGATCTGCTCATTACTGCCGTCTTTCTTTGCTAACTATCAGGCCTCTGATGTACCCTCAACGGGTATTGTTGAGGGCACAGCTGTAACCGTTCAGCAACAAGAGAACCAAACCATTGCTCTATTGGCATCCAAGGAGCAAATACGGCTGGCGGTTGCATTTGGGATCGCAATGTTTTCAGCCATTATGATTTCCACATCGCTGGGCCTGTCGCTGCCGTTTTTGTTCCGTCATATCGGCCTGGACCCGGCTATCAGCTCCGGCCCGCTGGTTACCACCGCCAACGATTCCATCAGCGTCGCCATCTATCTGCTGCTGACGCTGCTAATGACGCAATAGGGAAAAAATGCCTGTGATCCCTCAGTTTCTTGTTGAAATAGGGGAAATTCAAGCAAAGAAAAAGCCCGCTGCGTGGTGAATAAAAATGATCCCGTGTCGAATAACCCCTACAGCAGGCCTGAGAAGAAGAGAGCATCCCCATTATCGGGCATATTGGGTCAATAACTTGAATAATAATTCCCTCCCGCCCGGGAGTAAGTTTCAGGTTCCTTCCCCCTTTTTCTTGCCGAAAAGACCAATCTTAACATTGACAAATTGCGGTTTGTTCCTATATAATGGTGCAATTATACTCAGTAGTTATCATTATATCGTATCGGGTGTCATTATTCATGTATTGTGGACTCATTTATACCCTTATAAATTACGGAGATAGTTTATGAAAAATCAACCGCTGGACACGCATGTTGAATCCGATACAGCCAAACCGCCTGAAATCGAAAAACTCTTTCGTGCGGTGATCAAATCGGATGCCAGCGACCTTCACCTGAAAGTGGGGTTGCCGCCGAAAATTCGGATCCACAGCAAGCTCAAAAATACGACCGGCGAGCCCATGACCGAAAAAAAGGTGGAGGAGCTTGTTTTTGAGATCATGAGCGACAAGCAGCGGGATTTCTTTTTGGAAACCGGTGCGCTGGATTTTGCTTATCAGGTCGGCGACATGGACCGTTTTCGTATTAATGTTTTCCGCCAGCGCAGCTATGTCAGCATGGCCGCCCGCCGTATCAGCGGCCGTATCCCGCCGTTTGAATCCCTTCACGTGCCTCCGGTGGTTGAAAAGATCGCGGAATCTCATGATGGCATGATCCTGGTAACCGGACCGACGGGTTCAGGTAAAAGCACGACAATCGCCTCCATGATCGACCATATCAATCGTAATCGTGCCTGTCACATTGTGACCATCGAAGACCCAATCGAATTTTTGCATGTGGACAAAAAAGCCATTGTTTCCCAGCGGGAGGTTGGCATTGACGTGCCGAACTTCGACGATGCACTGCGGTCGCTGATGCGTCAGGACCCGGATGTCGTGCTGGTTGGTGAAATTCGTGACCACGAAACATTGACCGCGGCCATGAAAGCCGCTGAGACAGGGCATTTGGTATTTGGAACCCTGCACTCGAACAACTGTGCCCAGACGATCCAGCGTATCCTTGATATGTTCCCGCAGGAAGAGCGGGAACTGACGCGGCAGACGTTTGCGATGACGATTCGTGCGGTCATCAGCCAGCAGCTTCTGCCGGGGATTCGGCCGGATGTTCCGCGGTTACCGTCCATTGAAATTATGATCAATTCGCCCATCATCCGCAAGCTTATCAGTGAAGAGCGAGAGGCCGATATTCCCACTGCGATCCGGGCCGGCAAAAACGAGGGGATGCAGGACTTTACCGACAGTCTCCACGATCTTGTCGAAAAGGAATATATTGACTTGAAAGTGGCGCGAGAATATGCTCCGAACGTGGAGGAACTTAACATGGCCTTAAAGGGCATTCGCTCGACGGCCAGTGGTATTTTATAACCCTTTATTCTGATAATAAGACATAGGGAGGCCGGCAATGCCGACAGATTTGATAGCCGCTATGGACTACGGCGGATATATTTCTTTGTGGAAATTGATTTTATTCATCCTTGCGTTTTTTGCGTGGGCGCCTTTGGTGAGCTGGGTGTTCACGGACAGCCAGGCGGTACGAACCAATGCGTTTGTATGGACCCTGGTTATCGCTTTGAGCGGTATCGTCACACTCTTTCTCTGGT
>JBDLJN010000113.1:0-9776 GCA_039714335.1 Planctomycetota bacterium | reverse complement strand
CTCATGGCCAACGGATTAACCGGAGGACCCGTCAATTCATAGTAAAATTTCAAACCCATCGTATGCAATGGTAACCAACTTTATTGGAGTTGAACCAAAATGATTAAGAGTCGGAATGACAGGCCTTGAACCTGCGACTTCATGCTCCCCTCGGTCATGCACTCTAGCCACAAACTTAAAGCTACACCCGGCCGGTTGCAATTATAACGTGCCAACGGAATACAGCAACCATTTTCTTTCTATTTCCCGGCACGCGCCAATCGTAACACCGGCAAGTTGAGCACAGTGAAATCCCGATCCATCGGGACCGACAGTTAAAAAAAGTACCACTCTTAAGTGCCCGCCTCAAAACCGGATTGTTTTAGCAAAAACACAGAAACCCCGTAGTTTCCACGATTGAATGGATATGAATATTTTGCTATCGTATATAAGAAGATTTGTATCATCCTTTAATTAAGGAGCATCGTCTTTGTTGAGTATGAAAATATCATTGCTGTATCATAAGGATACCCTAAAGTAGAAGCACAAATTGACCGATGGTCAGTTTAATGGTCAGTTTAAAAGAATGATTTAAAAGCAAAATGAAGGTTTTTTCTTCCTTTGAACCATTTTTTATGTCCAGATTTGCATTGGTATTGATATTTGCTTATGTATCTTAAGGTTTAGGCAGACACGCTAAAGTAGATAAACTTCGGTCAGTTTAGACAAGGGATATGCAGAGAGGAATTTAATATGGAAGACCCGGGCATTCAATACAATGATCGCAACGCATATGAATTTTCTCTGGACCAAGACCATCTCCAAATAACCGATCTGAAGAAATTGACTGATTCCTCTGTGCTTCAGCAAACGCTGCAGCAATACCACCAGGACCGCCTGAAATACAAACACCTGGTCGACAACGCCCCGGACGCCATTTTTGTCGCGGACGTGGAAACAGGACAAATTATCGAGGCAAACAACAAGGCTGCCGAACTGCTCGGGGTTCCGGTTGACCAGATCATCGGAATGCACCAGTCGCAAGTGCACCCGCCGGAAGACGCTGAAAAATACAAGGTGATCTTTCAGGAACACATCCAAAACAATGCGGCCAGAATCTCCGAAGACATTTATGTGCAGCACAAAGATGGAAAAAAAGTACCCGTCCAGATCAATGCTTCAGTAACACAACTTGGCCCCCAAAAAGTCATCTTCGGTATTTTCAGAGATATGACCGAACAACAAGAGGTCACCAATAAACTCAGGCGATTTACTGAGGCAGCATTTGAGGGGATCGTGATGCACGATCGCAAACACTTTGTTGAAGCAAATCAGCAATTTCTCGACATGTTTGGATATACACTGGAGGAACTCCAGCAAAAGGATAACGGGAGTGATTTGATCGCCCCCGGTGACCGCGAAAAAGTAAAAAAACTAATGAAGTCTCATCGCGAAACTCCTTATGAGGTAATCTGCCTGAAAAAGGATGGCACAACATTTCCGGCCGAATTCTGCGCCAGGGAAATCAATATCAATAGTGCTCCGTGTAGAATCGTCGCTGTCAAAGACCTGACCGAACAACAGCAAAGTCAGCAAAAACTCAAAGCCCTTTTTGAATCCTCACAGGACTGTATTATTGTCTGCGACAGGAATTATGACTGCCTCTATGCCAACCATGCCGCCATCGACTATGTCAACAGCACACGGGACAAGATCGTCAATAAGAACATGCGTGAGGGACTGGCCCATCTTCCTGATTTTATGCACCTGTGGATGAGTCGCTTCGATGAGGTTTTCAGAACCGGCAAACCCATGCGCGTCCATGATACCGACCGCATTAACAACAGGACCGTTTACCTCGAATCGATTCTGTCGCCGATCTGCTATCCCAGCGGCAAGATATTCGCTGTCGGCGCGGTCTGTCGTGATGTGACCGAATTCAAAGCCTGCGAGCAGCGGTTCAAGCGCCTGTCCGAGGCCGCCTTTGAAGGTATTTGCATCCACGACAATGGGCTGATCCTCGATGCGAACCAGCAATTCGCCGATATGTTTGGTTATCCGCTGGATAAAATAAAAGGGCTCAGTTGCCCTGCTATAGTCGCACCGCAGTCACTTGACACGGTCAAAAAATGCGTTCAGACGGGCGAGGAGGGACCGTATGAAGCGTTTTGCCTGAGGCAGAACGGTACGATATTCCCTGCCGAAATCCACAGCAAGCAGTATCAGCAGAACGGGAAAACACTCAGCATGGCAGCGTTCCGGGACCTTTCCAGTCAAAAAGAAATGGAACAGCAGCTGGCCGACAGTGAAAAGAAATACGAAGAGCTCTACCGCAACGCCAATATCGCACTTTATCGAACCCGTATCAGCAACGGCAAAATGCTGTTGTGCAATACAGCCATGGCAACGATGATCGGCTTTGACAGCGTTGAAGACTGCCTGGGTGCAAACTTTTTTTCCACAGACACCTATCTGGACAAAAACAGACGGCAGGTGTTTTTGGAGACATTAAAAAAACACAAACGCGTCAAAGATTTCGAGATAGAGGGCAACCGCCTCGACGGAACAAAGATGTGGGTCGCGGTCACCGCAGAGATATTTCCGGAACAGGGTTGGATCGAAGGGGTAATCAGAGATATCACCGTAGAAAAAATTCTGACCCGGCGGGAGATGGAGATCTTAAAGATCCTCCTCACCGGCAAGAGCAACAAGGAAATCGCCTACTATTTAGGCCGTTCCGTACGCACCGTTGAGGATCATCGGTCACATATCATGCAAAAGCTGGAGGTGGACAATATCGTCGATCTGACCCGCAAGGCCTTTGAATACGAGATCACACCGGACGGCGAATAACCGCAAAACTCTTCCCCTGCTAAGGTGGAGGGCGGGGGTTACCCGAATCACCTCGTAAGAATTCAAGTTTCAGCTTGCTTTTTTACCAATCGAAAGTCGTCCATTGTCAATCGCCAATCCCCCATCATCCGTCCAAACACCCCAATTACCCCGAATGAACAATCGGAAGATTCTGGCTTTTTCAAAAAACTGCCGTAAAAAATCGCTGTTTCTGCCCCCAAAAGAGATGCTTTTCCGATACCCCGTAGTTCCCACGATTGTACGCCGGGCAATATCCTGATACAGTTGGGTGTACGTGAGGAATAGAGGTTGGAAAGAATCAGAGGGCTTTACCGCAGGGAGAACTGTGCCGCATTCCTGAATCTATCCTGAAGGGACACTTTAAACGCCTGCGCAGAAACAGGCAGACAGGAGAAGAGAAAGATGAAAAAGGTAATCGTTCTGACGGCAGTGATGGCCATCGTTGTCGGCACAAATGCCGCACAAACATTTGACAGCAACAACGAAAACTGGAGCAAGGGTGAGGTCACGGATGCCGGTTCTTACGAAACTGTCACAATGACTCAAAATGCTGCTGTCTGGGCATCCGAAGCCGATGGGAACGGTTATATTTGTGAAACCGCAACCAGCAGCACAAGACCCCGGCCGTATAATCTGGGTATCTATCGTGAAGATTCGGGCGGCAGCTTATTCGGCGACTTAACCGGTCAATCAATCCAGGCAGATTTCAAGCGATTGGGGGCGGACTTTCAGACACTGACGGCTTCGGCACCAACCGTAAGGTGGGTTATCAGTGATGCGACTTTTGCCACTTCAGGTTATCAAGAGGCCACATGGTATTACTCAGCTATGAGCGTAAGCCCTGTTCTTAATGACCTGACAGGAGAATGGACCGTTAAGTCCGTTGAAATGACGGCGGATAATTTTTTCCTTTGGCCAAATGGAGTCACTGACGGAAGTGAAGTCAGCTTTGATGACTTGATTCAGGGTCAATATAATTTCGTAGGATTTACTATCCTCAGCAGCGCAGCCGATGGAAGCACTTTCGGTTTTGACGCCGCGTATAACCTTCCTGATTATGGTGCTTATTCCACCGACAGCAGCAGCACGCTTTGCATCGATAACATTGTCCCCGAACCGGCCACGATGGCTTTGCTGGCGCTGGGCAGTTTGTTGATCCGAAAACGCAAATAATGGAGTGATAAAAAACGATAAGACCCGCATGGATTTGTCCTGCGGGTCTTTTTGCTTTTGATGGACTTGAAAAGAGGGAAGACACCCGTTGTGTCCTTCCTGTAATAAAGACAAAGAAACAGTGTTTTAATGTGTGCAAGACGCAAATAGAAAGGAAGGGAAAAATGAATAAGATGCTAATAATTTGTGTGGGGGTTTTGATCATCGCCAGCGGTTTCGTACAGGCCGACACCCTGGTAGTACAGCAGGCACCCGAGCAGAATCTCACCGGTCCCCTTGCTCTCGCTGAACCCAGCGGCATCTATCCCACCATTCAGGCGGCGATCGATGATGCAGCTCCCGGCGATACGATCGAGATTCACACCGGAACCTATGCGGAGACACTGAATGTTCATATCGGAGGGCTCACCCTGACGGATGCCGGAGACGGAGCGGTTATTATTGACTCCACAGGCCTGGCGACAAACGGTGCCGGGATCTATGTGGTAGCAAGCAATGTAACACTGAGGGGTTTAACGCTTCAATCCGACGGGGCCAATAGTGTGCCTCGTTACGGCGTCAAATTTGGAGCGTTTGATGGCGGCGTATTGGAGAATATGACCGTTCAGAACATCTACCGTTCCGGCGTCGATCTTCTGGGGTCAAGCAATATGACCATCACAAATCTGACCACGGTGAACAATGGCGGCCACGGCCTGTCGATTGTCGATTGCAATGGCGTTATCGCTACCGATACCACCTCAACCGGTAACGGCTGGCAGAATGTCAGCGTTGCAACCTGGGGGCATTATTCACCGCTGGGCACAAGCGGGATCGTCTTTAACGGAACCAACGATTTTGGAGATCTTTTCCAACTTGAAATGGGCGACTACAACAACCCGGGCGTTCCCCCTGCCGGCGATGCGGTCATCACCTACAGCACCAATCCTGCCGACGGCGCCGATGTCACCGTACAGGCCGCCGACTTCGGGTTCGCGGTACACGGCGAACAGGATGACAGCCCCGGCCAGGTTCGCATCTGGTTTGTTTCGACACTTGCCAACGCCGCAATGCTGCCGCCTCTGACTCCCATCGGGCACTGGACCGGCAATGATATGTACATCGAAAGCTTGATGGACACCACACAGCTTTATGCAACCCCCGGATGCACCATCCAGGCGGCGATTGACGCGGCAAACCCCGGCGACACGGTCAACATCGAACCCGGCGTTTATACCGAAAATATCACCATCGATAAACAGATCGCCCTGATCGGAGCCGGCAGCGATCCGGCCGGCACGATCATCACACAGGACGCCGCCGGTGCCGGCGACACAAAAATCGGCGTAGTGCAACTGACCGGATCGGGTGTTTCTGCCGGCGAACCCCTGCTGCTTCAGGATCTTCGTCTTGAACCGGTCGGTATGGCGGGCATCAGCGTGGGTCGTTTTACAGAGGGCACCGGAACCAATGTTGATTTTGTCGAGCTGAACAATGTCCAGGTCATCGGCACCAATGTCAATCCCAGCACCGAACAGGAACGCGGGCTTTATGTTGACATGACCTCGTCACTGACGAACTTGGCGATTACAGATTGTGCGTTCGACAACCTGACTTACGGCTGGTATCTCCACAAAGAAGTCAGTGCGGACACCAGCACGGTCCAGTATGTTACCGTCAGCAACACGACTTTCAACTCGAATAACCACAAGGGTATATACGCCGAAAAGCTGTCCGATGCGACCTTTACCGGCTGCACTGCTGACAACAACGGTAACGACTCCGCAGCGCTGCCGAGCTACTTCGCTCCCTGGAGCTGCGGCATTGACATTAACCTGAAAGCCGGCACCTATGCGAACATCGCCTTCATTGAATGTATTGTAACCAGCAACGCCATCGACGAAGCAAAAGAAGGCGTTGGGCTGACCGTCAAAGCACGCGATGACGGCGGCACCTACGGCGCGTTCCCGGCCTCAGTCGATAACGTCAGCGTAATCGGCTGCGTCATTACCGATAACGAACGCGGCCTGCGATTCGGCGAACCGGGCAAGGACAACGCCACGCCGACCAATGTAACGGTCGAAGACTGCATCCTGATGAACAACATCCAGCACTACAGCGGCACTGACGGCTCTGCCTACGGCGACCTCATCAACATGACCGCCGACGTCACGATCGACGCCAGCCTGAACTGGTGGGGCGACACCGACCCGACCGATCAGGTTGTCGGCGATGTCGTCGTTTACCCATGCTGGGCCGAAGTGGAAATGATCAACCTGTTCTATCAGAACAATGTTCACAATATCACCCAGGACCTCTGGTACCTCACGATCAAAGACGCTGTGATCGCCGCCATCAGCGGCGATACGCTGATCGTCGGTTCAGGCACCTATGTCGAAGACGGCCAGATCGTGATCGATAAGGATCTGACGATCGCCGGAGAGCCTGGAGGCAAGCCGGTTGTCAATACGAACGCGGATACAGGCAGCTCAGGTGATCCTCGCGGCTGGTTCCTGGTCACCGCTGATGTAGAACTGCACGTCAGCGGCATGGTCTTTGACGGCAGCAGTCATCTGGTATACCAGGGGTTCCGGCACACAGGAAACGGCAGCTTCACCAACTGTGATTTCAGAAATATCAAGTATAACGAATCCGGCCCGACCTACGGCGGTGTTGCACTTGCAGTTTTCGGTAATCCCAATAATCCTGTTCATGTTACCGGGTGCACCTTTGAAGAGATTGGACGCATCGGCATTCTGTATTTCGGCGCCAGCTGCAGCGGCTCGGTTTACAGCGACAATATCTACACCGGTAAAGGCGAAGGCGACTGGCTGGATTATGCCTTGGACATCAGCGCGGGTGCCCAGATAACTGTCGAAGACAGTACGATAACAAACTGCCGAGGTGTTGCTTCGTCGGACGGCTCGACATCCGCAGCCGTTATGCTGACGACTTTCTTCGGCGCCGGCACCGAAGCCGACATCACAGGCAATACACTTTCCGGCAACTCGACGGGAATTGTGATCGGCTACGATGAGACTGATACCTCTGTCGTTACTGCCAGCTGCAACAGCATATCAGGAAATGACTCCGGCATGACCAATACCGGTATAAATACCGCGAACGCCGAAAACAACTGGTGGGGCGACGCCACAGGCCCAGGCGGTGAGGGCGCCGGTTTCGGCGACCCCGTTTCCGTCAATGTGGACTTCTTCCCATGGCTGCTCAGTGCCGACTGCAACGACGTCATTATCGGCGCAGGCGACATCGTCGTCGATGATGACTGGGTCGGTTACCCGGACTATACGATTGTCAATGTCGGCGGCACGGACTACTACATCGGCGTTGACGCCTTCCCGACAATTCTGCAGGCCGTTGACGCAGCAAGTGCAGGCTGTGTGATCACGGTAGCCGAAGGTAATTATCCTGAAGACGGCCAGATTGTCATCAACAAGGACCTGACGATTGCAGGGGCGGATAAAGACACTGTCATTGTTACACCCCTTCAGGACACCACGAACAACAGTTATGACCCGTCAAGTGCCTGGTTTGCTGTTACTTCCGGAGCCAATTTCAACCTGAGCGGTGTCACACTCGACGGCCAGGGCAGATCAATAAGAATGGCGATCCAGTCACGCGGCAATGTTGTGATTGAAGACTGTGCCATTCAAAACATCCAAAGCCATGTTTATCTGGGTTGGGGTGTTTGCATTCTGAATGGCACCGAAAACATCGTCAGAAACTGTGAATTCAACAATATCCAGCGTATCGGCGTCCATATTCGAGGTGCTGTCGCGGCACCGAACCCGACTGCTGTCGTCGACAGCTGTATCTTTACCGGTAAAGGGGATGGCGACTGGCTGGACTATGGTGTTGAATTCGGCGGCGGTGGACGCGGTACCGTAATGGACTGCTACATTTCGAACAACACCGGCGTTGCCTCTACCGATGGTTCGACGTCAGCCGGTATTCTGGTAACCGATTTCTACGGCACCGGCACCGAAGCAACCCTGCTTCGCAACACGATTACCGGCTGCACCAAAGCCGTTTATTCCGGATATGCCGAGGATGACGCTTCGGTTATCGTGGCAAATTACAATAACTTCATCGGAAACACCGATCAGGGCGTCTACACAACACCCGTTGTTGACCTCGACGCGACATACAACTGGTGGGGCGACAGGACCGGTCCTTACGACCCCAACGGCATCACTGAAACCGACGGCATCGACTGCTCGATCCCGGTAGAGGAAATCCTGAACGCTGACGGAATGGGCGACAAGGTTTCCGAAAATGTGCCTTACTGTCCGTGGTTGTTGGCGCCGATTCAGACCTCAGACAAGCCGTGTCCGTGGGGTGATTTGGATTACGACTGTGACGTAGACCTGAACGATTTCGCTATTTTAGCCGGAAATTGGCTCGAAGGTGTCACCCCGTAACGCCGATGAGTTAATAAACCCGGTAGCCGGATTCGTTTACGAGCGAATCCGGCTTTTTTATTTCCATCCTTGCATGATTTCATTTATAATCTGTGAAAATCCGCGTGAATCTGCGTCTAGAGCACTTTAATATTTTCTACTCTGGCTTAGACCGTCGTGAGGACGAGGCTGGCAAAGAAGAAGACGCAATGATATTGAAATATCATGAGTCATTCTGATGCCGCCAGCCGAAGCCGCAACAAGCATAAGGCGAGCACGAAAAATTAAATTGCTCTATAAACGATTAACAGAAAGTAGAAAATTGGCATTCGCAAAACCTAAAGAAACGATCGTGATCGGATTGGGCAATCCGCTGATGGCCGATGAGGGCATCGGCGTGGTACTCATCGAAGAGTTGAGCAAACTCGCCGCGGCGGACAAACTGCCGACCGACAATGTCGAATATTACGACGGCGGCTGCGGCGGCATGTACCTGCTGCACACCATCGCCGAACGAAAAAAGACGATCCTCATCGACTGCTGCCTGATGGGCACCGAACCCGGCACCATCAAACGCTTCACCCCGGACGATGTCAACAGCGTCAAACAGATGGCCCACCTGTCCCTGCACGAGGTCGACATCCTCAAGGTCATCGAACTGGCCGAACAGATCGGCCAATGCCCCGAAGAGATCGTCATTTTCGGCATCGAACCGGTAGGCATCACCCAGCAAATGCACCTCAACGACGCGATCCAGAAAAAAATCCCCGACTACATCGCCGCCATGACCAAAGAACTCCAACCCGAAACCTAAAAGACCGAGGATTGATTTTTCTATAGCAATTCCCCACCATTTCCCTATAATTAGAGTCGTTTCCGCCGCAGGCGGTATCCTTAATTTTACATTTTAATCTTTGATTTTTAATATGCCCATGAAACCCATCTATATCGGCGCCACATTACGCGACTGCGGCAAGACCTCTGTCTCGCTGGGCCTGATGCAACTGCTGCAGGCCAAGGGCCTCAATCCCGGCTACTGCAAGCCCGTCGGCCAGCATTATGTCCGCTACCACGAAAAAAACATCGACGAAGACGGCGTCCTCATCCACCAGGTCTTTCATATGGATGACGAGCCGTATTATCTCAGCCCCATCGCCATCGAGCGCGGCTTTACGCGCAAGTTCATCAACAACCCCGATGTCAAACCGATGGAAAAAGAGATCATCCGCTGCCATCAAGAGCTTCTGAAAAAGCATCCCATGGTCATCATCGAAGGCACCGGCCACGCCGGCGTCGGCAGCTGTTTCGGCCTGTCCAATGCGCGTGTCGCCGAACTGCTCGGCGCCAAGGTCG
>JBDLJN010000112.1:0-9813 GCA_039714335.1 Planctomycetota bacterium | reverse complement strand
TAACGTTCTGTCAAAACGACTCTCCTGCCCCCCCCCTTTTTCAACGAACTTATTTTAGGGCACCTCTAAAAATTCATTTTGGCGGACAAGCGAATCTTCTGGGTTCTGGTCGGCGTGGAGGCAAAGCCGCCTTAGCTTCAACTAAGGCTGATTTGTCTTCCTTGCCGGAACACAAAAATCTTCTATTTGCCGCTCAAAAGCAATTAATTAGAGCTACCCTTTAGACGAAATCTATTCATCCGACAATTCCGACTGCGTCGGCTGAGAACCGGAAACGATCCGGTAGTTTCCATCCATCCAGGCACCGAGGTCAACCAATCTGCAACGTTCACTGCAAAATGGGAAATACACCGCATTGATCCGGCGTTTCCCTTCAGGCATCGAAGATGCCGACGGAATTGCCCGCTCACAGATTGGACACTTGAAATCCACTATACCCCTAAAGCTCAACAAAAACTATCATATGCCAACAACAACCTCGTAACAGAGGTCCCCTATTGCAACTCTTCTTCCTCCTCCTCCTCGTCATCGTAACCATAAAAGAACATATCTCTGTCGCCATCGATCTCGATATCCTCGTCTTCCTCGGCCATAACATACTCAAACTCGTCTTCATAAGACGGTTCTTTTTCAAGGACAAGGCCTTTTTCAACCTTTTCTGCGTACTTAACACAATATCGTGTCCACGGTATTCCATCTAAACGCTTTTTGGGAATCGGTTTTCCGGTACCTTCACAAATTCCATAAGTTCTGTTTTGAATCCGTTTCAGGGCTTCATAGATCTCCTGCACGATCTTTCGCTCGCTGTCCATCAACCCTAAAGCAAATTCCTGCTCATAATTGTCACTGCCGATATCGGCCATATGAATCGGCATACTGGACAGATCGCCGGCAGAGTCCTGCCGTGATGTCTTGAGCGCCCCAGACTCAATATGATTAACACTACCAAGAATCTCCTTCAATCTCTCGATCAGTAATTCGCGATAACGTTTCAATTCTTTGGTCGTCAATATACTTTTACGTTTCTTTCGGACCTTTTTCCTGAGAGTCCTTTTGGGGGCTTTTTTCTTTTTGGAAGTTTTCGTGGTTTTTGCGTTTTTAGATGTTTTTTTAGAAACTTTCTTCTTAGTCACACTTTTCTTAGTGGCCTTTGCAGCTTTTTTCTTTTTAACAGCTTTTTTGACAGCCGTTTTTTTTGTTGTTTTCTTAACCTTTTTTGCCACTAAACTAACCTTTCTTATCCGGCATTATTATTCTCACTGAAAACGCAAAGCGAATCGAATATATTACACAAATTATCGGCATTATTACAATGAAAATATTCCGATTCATCAAAAAAAAACGTTTCGGTGAAACCAGCACAAACCTTTAACTTAAAAACACTTATGTTGAAGATTCCGGGAGATCTTTGGAAAATTGCCCCAGAGGAACGAAGAATTTCCGTTTTTGGATCTGTCCCTGATACCCCCGCACACCAAATATCGACTGAATTTGCCCCGAATCCAGTACCCCTTCAGGCGGGCCTTGAAAAAAGTCCCCTTCCGGCCCCAACAACAGCACTTTATCGCAGTATTGGGCCGCCAGATTGAGGTCGTGGGTCACCAGCAAAATCGTCTTACCCTGCTCGCACTGCATCTGCTTGAGCAGGTCAAAGATGCGGATCTGATGCTTTAGATCCAAGTGACTGGTCGGTTCATCCAGCAGCAGTACCGGCGTTTCCTGGGCCAAAGCCCGCGCGATAAACACCCGCTGGCGTTCGCCGCCGCTGAGGCGGCCTAAAGGCCGGTCGGCAAATTCCAGCGTATCCGTCGCCATCAGTGCCGCATCCACCGCCTCAATATCTTCGGTATTCTCAAACAGCGCCGAGGGCTTTCGATAATAACGGGCCATCATCACCGTCTGACGCACCGAAAAACCGAACACCGGCACAAACTCCTGACGCACCATCGAAAGTATTCCTGCCAACTGCTGACTGGAAAAGGACGAAGCCGCCCTGCCGTCCACATGAACGTTTCCCGCATCGGGCTTCAGCTGGCCGCACAGCAGGTTCAAAAACGTGCTTTTGCCGGAACCGTTCGGCCCGACTACGGCCCAGAAGGAATTGGCCTCGACCGACAGGGACAGCGCCTTCAACACCGGCTGTCGGTCATAAGCAAATGTCACATTTTGCATTTCAATCAAACTCATGGACGTCCCCAATGAATCGTCTTGGTGTAGCGAATCAGCAGAATCAAAAAGAACGGTCCGCCCGTCATGGCCGTGACGACGCCCACCGGCAGCATCGCCGGAGCAACCACCACCCGCGCCACAGCATCGGCAATCACCAGAAACGCTGCCCCGATCAGCGCACTGAGCGGGATTAGCTGCCGATGGTCCGGCCCGGCGACCAGCCGAACCGCATGGGGCACAATAAGGCCCACAAAACCGACCAGGCCGCTAAACGAAACCGCAATCGAAGTGATCAGTGCCGCGCACCCAAATGCCAGAAAGCAGGTCCGCTCAATCGGAATCCCCAGCGAGCGGGCATCCTGGCGACCGAAACTGAGGATATTCAATTGATTGCCCAGCATCAGTAAAAACACGATGCCCAGCAGAACAATGATGCCGGAAGCGATCAGCGGCGACAGTTTGTCCAACTCAACAAAGCTACCCATCAGCCACAGCATCGTCGTTTGAAATTTTTTGGCCTCCGCGATAGACGACAGAAACATGATCACCGCTGAAAATAATGCATTGACCACCACGCCGGCCAGCAGCAATCCGGTGACGTGGACTCTGCCGGTAACCTTTCCGATGCTCCAGACGAGCCAGACCGTCCCCATCGCCCCGATAAACGACGCCACCATCAACGCCGAAAGCCCCCACACCGTCCACGTCCATCCCAGCATCACCGCGATGATACTGCCAAGTCCGGCTCCGCTGGAAACGCCAAGAATATACGGATCGGCCAAGGGATTGCGGAGAATCGCCTGAAAGACGACGCCCGAACAGGCCAGCGCCGCCCCAACGATTGCCGCAAGAATAACCCGCGGCAAACGAACCGACACAAGGATCTGATAATCGCTGTTGGGAATGCCTTCGATGGTCGGCCCCTGCAGCGCCTTTTGCAATGAAATGTCCTGTGAACCGATCAATAAACACCCGGCCATCACAATAATCAAAAGCAAGCCCGCAAGAGAAATACGGAAAATCAAATTTTTCGATGTTAACATCATGGACTTGATTCATCTTTCCATAAACATTCAGCGATCAACTCTGCGGCCTCATCCAGACGCGGCCCCAGACGCGAGACCACATCACCATCGATAATATGAATTCTGCCATTTTGCACCGCCGGAACAATCTCAAAACGGTGATAAAATTCGGCCGCACTGCTTTGCTGGGTGTCAAACTGCTCCGGATCCATTACCGGCTCAATGATCACATCCGGCATACTGCCGATCACTGCTTCGGTGTTGACCGGGGGATACTGTGTCATTGTCGGACCGATCGCGTTGACGCCGCCGGCCATCTCGATCAACTCGTTAATAAACGTATCCCGTCCGGCCACACGCAACGGATATCGCTGGATTACCCATAACACCTTGGGCTTCGGGCGGTCGGCATAACGCGAGGTCATCTCGGTTTGTTTGTCCCTCAACCGTTGAACCATCACCTGTGCGACCTGCTCTTTTTCTACTGCCTGACCGATTGCAAGGATCGCCTGATGCAACTGCTCAATGGTTTCGATCCGCAGGGTCAATACCTCACAGCCAATGCGTTCCATACGGGACACCAGTGCCGCCTGCTGATCGAACCAAAGATTAACCATTAATGTCGGACTCAGTGCCAGCATCGCCTCAATATCCGGCTGCCAAAACGTTCCGACGGACGTTATCTCTTTCGCTTCCGGCGGATAGGTACTAAACTTTGTCACGCCAACGATATTCTCACCGACACCCAACGCAAATAATATCTCCGTCAGATTCGGCGCCATTGAGATGATCCGCATCGTTGAGTTTTCGCTCTGCGAAGCATCTGCCGGCTCGGATTTCTTCGCGCAACCATTCATAACTGTCATTGCTAACAGTATGATGGTTAGCAATCTCAAATTTGAAATTTGAAATTTGAAATAACTCATTAAAAGCCCGTCCGTTTAAATTGCTTTTCAAGCTCTTTTAATGAAAACGAAATCGTCGTAGGTCTTCCATGTGGGCAGCGGCTGGTTCGTTGGACAATATCCTTATCCTTCAATAGCTGGTTCATTTCTTCATCGCTGAGCGGTTGGCCCGCCTTAACCGCTGCCTTGCAGGCGGCCATATCCAACACCTCGTGCACCAGTCGTTCCTGGTCGGTCTCTGCACTCTCCTCGAGAAGTTTATCCAGTGTCTCAGTGACAAATTCGACCGGGTCGGCCTTATCCAGCAACGCCGGAAACGTCTGCACCGCCAAGGTGTTCGGGCCGAACGGTTCCACCTCGATCCCCAGTTTAACAAATAAATCCTTTTGCGACTCGTACGCCGCCAGTTGAGCATTGGTTACTTCAAAGCTGTGCGGCATCAGCAGCCGCTGCGACGGCAGATTGCCCTCATTGAGCCGCTTGACCATCTGCTCATACAAAATCCGCTCATGCAGGGCATGCTGATCGACTACCACGAACCCCTCATCGCTCTGCAGGAGGATATAGCTGTTATGCACCTGCAAATACTGACGGGCGTGCCAGCTTTCCGCCGCAGCGGGCGGGTCGAACACCGGCATATCCGGCAGCGGTGCAACAGAATCAGCCGGAGCTTTCACCGATGAAAAACTGCCGCCCTGCCTGCCGCCTGAGGAGAAAGCAAACTTTCGCTGGTGCTGTGCGGAGGCGGGCTTACTGAAAAAATCCGACATCGCCTGGGCAATACGCTCTTTGCGCTGGTCGGCCTTAAACCCGGATGACGGATCAAACTCCGCATCCGGCGACGGTGCTCGTCCGGCAACATCCAGATTGGTACTGAGCAGTTTATCCCGCAGGACGGCCAGCACCTCCGAATGCACAAGGTTGGAATTATCAAACCGCACCTCGACCTTGGTCGGATGCACATTGACATCATAATTCTCCGGCGGCATCTGGATAAACAAAAATACCACAGGATACTTATTCGGCTCCATCAGGCCGCGATAGGCCTCTTTGACCGCGTGGAGAATAAAGCGGTCGCGAATGAACCGCCCGTTCAAAAACAAGTACTGGTATTTACCACTGGTCCGCGCGGCGGCCGGCCTGGCCAACAACGCCCGGATCCGCATCCCGCGTTCGGCACGGCTGGTTTCCAGCAGATCCTCGGCCAGTGCCTCGCCAAAGAGAACCCGGATCCGCTCTTTAACGCCCTGGCCGCTGAGCAAACGATACACTTCACGGCCATTGTGGATCAACGTTAAATCCAGATCATTGTGAGCCAGCGCGATCCGTGTAAAATGCTCGGTAACATGGCCCATCTCTGTCTTGGGGGTCTTTAAGAACTTTTGACGTGCGGGCAGTTTATAAAACAGATTGCGGACCTCGATGGTCGTGCCGTAATCGCCGCTGCACGGCCGCACTTGCTTTTTTTCGCCGCAATCAACCTCAATCATATTGGCTTCGATGGCGTCCGCCGTCCGACTGACAACTGAAACCCTGGCCACCGAACCGATACTGGCCAGGGCTTCACCGCGAAATCCCATGGTGCGAATCCCACTGAGATCTTTGCTGGTGCGAATCTTGCTGGTGGCGTGCGGCTCGAACGCCAACGCAAGGTCATCAGCACTCATGCTCGAACCATTATCGATAATGCGAATCAGATCACGCCCGCCCTGCTCAACTTCGATGACAATCCGCGTCGCACCGGCGTCGATGCAATTCTCGAGCAGTTCTTTGACAACACTGGCCGGCCGTTCGATCACTTCACCGGCTGCGATCATGTTAATCATATTGTCATCAAGAACCGCAATTTTACCCATAAGTCAGTCTTCAGGCCTCAGTCGTCAGATTCAAATTTTTTTTTACAGTAACAAGCTTTTGCCGGTCATTTCTTCAGGCTTTTCGATGCCCATCACTTCCAGCATCGTCGGTACGACATCGGCCAACTTGCCGCCGTCAGCCATTTTGCGTCCCTTAAATGCTTCATCAACAACGATGAACGGAACATCCCCGACCGTGTGAGCAGTGTACGGCATATCGTTTTCAAAGTCCCACATTCGTTCAAAGTTCCCATGATCAGCCAAAATCACGGCGCTGCCGCCCAGTTCGAGCGTCTTGTCCACAACTTTGCCCACACAGGTATCCACCGTTCTGCAGGCGATAATCGCCGCTTCCAGTACACCGGTATGGCCAACCATATCCGGATTGGCAAAGTTGCAGATAACCACATCGTATTTGCCGCTGTCCAGCCGCGTCAGGATTTCTTCACAAACCTGCTCAGCACTCATTTCTGGCCGCATGTCATAGGTCTTGACCTTCGGCGACGGGATGATCTGTCGATCCTCTCCGTCAAATGGTTCTTCCCTGCCGCCATTGAAGAAAAATGTTACATGGGCGTATTTTTCTGTTTCCGCACAGCGAAACTGCTTCAGGCCAAGTTGACTGAACAATTCGCCGGCAATATTCGGCATATCCCGGTTCGGGGAATAGGCAACCGCCGTCTCGATGGATGCATCATATTCGGTCATGCAGACATAGTGAACCTTCGGATGGGCGCCTCGCTCGAAGCCCTCGAACGGATCATCGACAAACGCACGGGTAATCTCACGGGGTCGATCGCCCCGGAAATTGAAGAAAACCACGCTGTCACCATCTCCGACCAGTGCCAGCGGCTTGCCCTCAGGATCGGTGATATTGGTCGGTATGACAAACTCATCCGTTTCATCCTTTTCATAGCTGGCGGCGATGGCAGCATCGACACCGGTACTTTTGCCGCCAATGCCCTGCGTCAGGCAATCGTATGCCTGCTGAACGCGTTCCCAGCGTTTATCCCGGTCCATCGCATAAAAACGCCCTGACAGGGAAGCAATTTTGCCGACCCCGATCTCGGCCATTTTCGCTTCGATTTCTTTGAGATACCCCTGTCCACTGGTTGGCGGCGAATCGCGCCCGTCCATAAATGCGTGGAGGTAGACCTCATTCAGCCCCTTCCTCTTCGCCAATTCCAGCAGGCTGTACAAATGCCCCAGCAATGAATGCACGCCGATATCACTGCAAAGGCCCATCAGATGCAGATTGCTGTTATTATTAAGCGCGTGATCCATCGCGGCATTGAGTGCCTGATTCTCAAAAAAGTCGCCCTCACGAATCGAAACACTGATCCGAACCGAATCCTGGTACACCACGCGGCCGGCTCCGATATTCTGATGACCGACTTCACTATTACCCATCGTTCCTTCCGGAAGCCCCACATCTTCTCCATAGGTGCGAACCAGACAATTCGGATACTCGGCCATCAATTTCGCATCCACCGGTGGAGCGGCCTGTTTAATCGCATTATACGCATCCTCTTCGGGGCGGGGATTGCAGCCCCAGCCATCACGGATTATCATCACACACGGCCGCGTCCTCAATGTTCCGTTCTTTTCCGACATACACTTAAACCTTTCCTATGTTAAAGGGATTTATGCTAAAGGCCTTTTAGTGTAAAGAAACAACCCGACAGTGTCAATTTGTATTCAGTCAATTTGGCGATTCCGGCGGCATATCGTCACCTTAGCAACCCCCTATTCAGGACAGTTCAGAGCCGAAAGGGTTTATTTGTGAAATCCTTTTGACAAGAACGCCGATTCCGCTATAATTACAGCGGATTGTATGTGTTTTCCTGTACGAAAGGGTGGTGGTAACAGGGAAATAAACCAACAGAAAGGATATTAGTATGCTTAAGAACTCTACGCTGGCAACGTTGTTTGCCATCATTATTTTATTATCGGGAATCCTCAGTTTTTCCGGCTGCCAAGAATATGAGGTGAAGACAGCCGATACAGGCACGCTGGTCGAGGAATATCCCGAAGATACCACCGCTGCCGCCCCATCGGAGGACGCGCGGGAACAGGCCGTCAGTATGTATGTCGATGCGATGATGCTGAACGATCTGAACGCGCGGGAACAGGCGATCCGCAAGCTCAATCTCGCCATCGAACTGGACCCGAAGTTTTCCCTGGCCTATTCACTCAAGGGCGACATCCTGCAGGAGATGGAAAAATACGAAGACAGCGCCAATGCCTATGAGCAGGCAACCGTCCATGACCCGTGGTCCTTCAAGGACTTCTTCAATCTCGGCAAGGTCTGCCAGATCATCGAACAATGGGCACGGGCGGCCAAGGCCTATGTCTCTGCGTGCAAGTTGGCCCCCCAGCATTACCCCGCTCACTTGGGCGCGGCACAATGCTATTATGAACTCAAAGAGTACGGGCATTCTCTGTCCTATGCCGAAAAAGCCAAAACACTGGACCCAACCCAGCCTGATCCGGAACTGCTGCTGGGAGACCTGTTTGAAGCAAAAAAGGACCATGTGAAAGCGATCAATGCCTATCGTCGGGCACTGGAACTGGAAGGAAACAGCCCAACCATTATGATTTCGCTGGCGCGGGCCTATCTGCGATCCGGGCGGTATGACTCCGCCAAGGAGCTGCTGGCTGACGCCATTTTGATGGACCCGGATAACAGCATGGCATACCAGTATATGGGATTTGCCCAGTTGAAGCTCAAAGAAAACGCCGAAGCAATTAAAAGCTACCAGCAGGCCGTTGAAAAGGACGAAAACGACTGGATGGCACGCAAAGGACTCGGTGTGGCTTATATGCTGACGGCGTTGAAAGGCGAAATGTCCCGAGAAAAACGAGAGCGATACCAGGCACTGGCCCTCGAGCAGTGGAACATTTCATTACAGATCAAACCCGATCAGTCCAAGCTTTCGCAACTGATCAAGCGGTATTCTGACTAACGGATTAGATTATGCCAAATTCGCCGCAATCGAATACCCGCTGTTCCGACAGACCCGTCCTGCCGTGGCTGACTGCGACACTGTTATTCTGGCCGGTCGCCATCGGCGGAGCCGCTCTGGACCTATGGTCCAAGTGGGCAGTGTTTCGATGGCTATCGCAAACCCAAACGCAGGAGTATTCAGTCATCGATGGTTTTCTGCGGCTTATCCTGCGGGTCAATGACGGAGCCGCGTTCAGCTTGTTTCGCGGCTGGACATTTTTCCTCGTCGCGATTTCCGTAATCGCCCTGACTATAGTGATCGGCGTCTTTTTCTTCGGCAAGCTGCATTCCAAACTCATGCTCTTTGCGTTAGGATGCATCACCGGCGGGATCATCGGCAACTTGTACGACCGTGCGTTCAATGACGGTAAAGTGCGGGATTTCATCGATGTGCTGATCCCGGTGATCGACTACCCGTGGCCAACCTTCAATGTCGCCGACTCCATGCTCTGCATCGGCGTGGGTCTGCTGATCATCGCCAATCTCAGAACACAACAACCCCATATAACAGGGATTAAGGAGTAAGCCATGACACCTCAGCATTTAGCCGGAAAAAGTCGGTCAGGTCTTTTCAAAAAAATTCTTTTGGCCCTCATAATATATTCCGTCATATCAATGGCCACGATCCCATTTATTGACTCCGTCTGGATTGGTGAAATTCCGGTACTCACAGTGATACAATTACCAAAAACAATGCCCGCAACTTTAATCCGGTCGTATTATGCCGCCAATTTGGCAAAAATGATGGGCATTTCAAAAGGATCCTTTTCTCCCAATTACATCGTCGCCAGACCCTATGCCCTCCTTATTGTATACCTTTTGCCCTTGTCTGTACTCGTATCCTGTTATGC
>JBDLJN010000111.1:0-9905 GCA_039714335.1 Planctomycetota bacterium | reverse complement strand
AGGGCGAAGAAGCATCTGTTCAGATCGTCGGGCTGTATCGGCAGATGAAAGCGTCGGGGCAGTCGAAGAATGAGTTTCTACTCGAAGCGGCGAAACAGATTTCGATGGTGTATGTGTCTCAGGGTTATGAGGCCGACGGGGCGGGCTCGATCAAGGCGAAGGTCGAGGGACTGCCGACGGAGTTTGAGAATGCGATGGTGCGGGATTTTGAGAATGCCCCGATCCCCGAAAAGCCGATCGTGCCGTTTGTGCAGTCGGTGCATGAGCGGGTGAGTGTCGAGATCATGCGGGGGTGTCCAGGGCGGTGCCGGTTCTGCCAGGCGAGTTTTTGCCGGCGGCCGGTGCGGGTTCGCAGCGTGGAGCGTATTGTCGAAGCGGCCAAACAGCAGTACGAAGCAACGGGGTTTAATACGGTGAGTTTGCTGAGCTTATCGACATCGGACTATCCGTATCTGGATGAACTGATTGATGCGATGAACGCCCATTTTGCGCCGCTGCATGTGGGGTTGTCGGTGCCGAGCTTGCGGGTGCAAAAGCAGTTGCAGCTGCTGCCGAAGATGGTGACCTCGGTTCGCAAGGGCGGGCTGACCATCGCGGTCGAGGCGGCCAGCGAACGTCTGCGGCAACTGATCAACAAGCCGATCACAGATGAGGATTTGTGTGCGGCGGTGTCGGCGGCGTTCGAGGCGGGCTTTCTGCGGGTCAAGCTGTATTTTATGGTCGGTTTTCCCGGCGAGACGGAAGAGGACATCCTGCGGATCGTGGATTTGTCGAGCAAGCTGTCGTCGCTGCGAAAAGAAGTTGACGGCAAATTTGCCGATATTACCGCCGCGGTCAGTTGGCTGGTGCCCAAGGCGCATACGCCGTTCGGCTGGCTGGGACAGAAGGACCGGGCGTATTTCGAAAGGGCAAAGGATTTGATTTTATCCCGCAAGCGGGAATTGAAGCTGCGGTGGGTTAAGTTCAACTTTCACGAGATCGACCGGAGTATTTTGGAATCCGCCATGGGCCGGGGCGGGCGCGAGCTGTGTGAGGTGATCGAAACCGCCTGGCGAAATGGGGCGAAGTTCGACCTGTGGAGTGAGGGGTTCGACTTGAAGCGTTGGCAGGAGGCATTCGCGGCGGCGGGGCTGAATCTGGAGGATGAGGCGCAAAAGGCATTTGAGCCGGACGAACTGCTGCCGTGGTCCCATCTGGGCGGCCCGGACACTGCGGGTTTGCTGAAACACTACCACCAAGCGATGGGGGTTGTTGGTTAGATTTGAACCACGAATTCACACGAATTTGTAACCACTGAAATCACGGAACGACACGGAATTAAAATAAGAATATAGGAATAGAGGGAGATAGGGGGTTTTAAGAACTCAAGGACGCAAGAACACAGGAACTCAAGAACTATGAAAACATGCGAATCCCGCCCAATAACCGATGTATGAAGTTAACCATAAATAGAAAAGGGTGTCGACATCTCTAATAAGAGAACAAAGAAAACAAAACCAGCCTATGAGTTGCACTGTGACATTTATTCGAAAAGCACTGGAAAAAGCATCCGAAACTGTTTTCATTGTATTTTGTTGGAGATTGGGTGTCAATAGGGTTGTTTATACTGACAGTTATTAGGCGAATTTTTGTTTTTCGTTTTTGTGGATGAGTTTCCAGTTCCCTTTTTGGAAGACGATGGCGAGTCCTATGGCGCGGCCGGCCCAGTCTGTGGCACAGGCCAGCCAGACGCCGACAATGCCCCAGTGGAATACGAAAGCGAACAGGTAGGTCAGCGGTAGCCGCAGCAGGATGATGCAGCTCATGTTAATGAACATGGGGCTTCGTGTGTCGCCGGCACCGCGCAACGCGCCCATCAGGATAAACGTCAGTGCGAAAAACGGAAATTCCAGCGCTCCGATCCGCAGGGCAACGCCTGTGATCTGAAGCACGTCCGGTGTGGCACGGAAGACCTTTACAGCTTGCGGGGCAAAGAAAACGAACAATATCCCCAAAAAGAACATAAACACAACAGTAAAGATGATTGTGCGTTTGACGGTGATCTCGCCGATGCGATAGCGGCCGGAACCAACGGCTTGGCCTAATATTGTGGTTACCGCTACGCTCATGCCGAACGCCGGCATAAAGGCCAGTGATTCGACATTCAGGGCGATCTGGTGGCCCGCCAGCAGGGTGGTGCCCAGACCGGCGACCATTGACATAAAAAATGCGTATGAGGTCGAATTGACCACCCGTTCGGTCATCGCCGGGTATGCGACATGCCAGATGCGCCGGATGCGCTTCCAACTGAGACGGAGCAGGTGGGTCGGCCTGATGTTAATCCCCCGTTTTTTTGTGGCCAGTACCGCCAGCGAGGCGAATCCGCCGACATTGCGGGCGATGACGGTGCCGAGTGCGACACCGTAAAGCTCCATCGCCGGGAAGGGACCGATGCCGAAGGCCAGAATGATGCTGGCGACGATGTTGATGACGTTCATGCTGAAGGTGATGGCCATAGGGGTTGTGGTGTCACCTTTGGCGCGGATGACGGCATTGGAGACCATCAGCGGAACACCGAGTACCGATGACAGCAGGACGATGCGGAGGTATTTTGTCGCCGAGGGCACCACCTCGGGCGCGGCGCGGAGCAGGCGGATCAGGTCTGAGGCAAAGGATTCACCGATCAGCAGGATGCCTGCGGTGATGATGAGTGTCAGAGCCAATGCGTGACCGGCATAGCGGCGCGCTTCGCTGAAGTCTTTTTCGCCCCAGGTGCGGGAAATGATGGAGGTTGTTGCGATGGACATGCCCTGAATCGGGGCGCTGGACCAGAACATCAGCAGCGATGCCAGCGCGACGCCCGCCAGGTATGTCTCGTCCTGTAGCCAGCCGACGATGAGCGTGTCGGTAAAGAAAACCAGCGAAAACATCAGGCACTCAAAGATAGCCGGCGCTGCCAGTTTAAAGATCGTACGGTTCAGCATACTGGGACGCAGATTCAGGCGATGATGCGGTTCATCGAATGCGGCTTGTGGTTTGAGCATTTGATTCATAAGGGCGGCATTGTATGCGAAAACAGAGGTGAATGGAAACACTTGTTGGATTCCAAGGGCGCATTTTTTGCTGGAAAACAATTACCCGGCTGATATTTTCATTTTCTTGACTTTTTCCGGTGGTTGTGGGATACTATTAATCCTGTTTATGCATCTGCCGGGGCCGGTTGGGGCGGCGGGTGTAAGTTTAGTGATAATAAGCATTTGAATGTTTGGAGTGACCAATGAAAGTGTCAGATATGAAAAAGGGTCAGACCGTTACGATTGACGGCGTCCTGTATGTGATCGTGGATTATCAGCATGTCAAGCTCGGCAAGGGCGGGGCGGTCTATCAGACCAAGTTCAAGAACCTCGTCGATGGCGGCATTCGCGATGTCCGTCTGCGGTCTGAGGAGACGATCGAAGAGGCGTATCTTGAAAAGCGCAACTTTGAGTACCTGTACTCGTCGCCGAATGAGCATGTGTTCATGGACCTGGAGACCTACGACCAGATCAGCTTAGACGATGACGGATTCGGGGAAGGTCCGAAGTACCTGAAGGAAAACGAAAAGATCCAGATCAGCATGTACCAGGGCAAGCCGGTCGTGGTGACGCTGCCGAATACGGTGGACTTGGTCGTTAAGGATACGCCGCCGGAAATCAAGGGTGCGACCGCGACCAACCAGTTCAAGCAGGCAACTTTGGAAACCGGGCTGGAAGTGCAGGTGCCGCCGTTTATCAAGATCGGCGAGAAGATCCGCGTCGATACCCGCACGGGCGATTATGTAACACGGGTCAAAGATTAAAAAAAATCCTAAGCACGAAGCTCTAAATTCTAAACAATCTCGAAATTCTAAGGTTCCAAGGCTCAAAACAGCGCCCGTTTCGGTCATTTGGATTTTGAAAATTGGTGCTTGTTTGGAGTTTAGAAATTAGGATTTCGTATTTCCTTATTTAAGAAAGATCGGCATTATGGCTATTGGAGCGATCAATAAGATTCTGGTGGGGATGTTCGGTTCCCGGAACGAGCGTATCGTCAAATCCTATATGCAGATGGCGTTGGCCGCTGGTGAATTGGAAGAGCAGGTCAAAGTGCTCAGCGATGAACAGCTTAAGGCCAGAACCGCGGCGTTCAGGGAAATGCTGGAACGCGACCCCGATCCTGAACACATCCTGACCGAAGTGTTCGCCGTGGTGCGGGAGGCGGCCCGGCGGAATCTGGAGATGCGGCACTACGATGTGCAGCTGGTTGGCGGGCATGTCCTGTTTGACGGCAAGATCGCCGAGATGGCCACCGGTGAGGGCAAGACGCTGATGGCGACGCTGGCGGCGTACCTGGTCTTTCTGACCGGCCGCAAGGTGCATCTGATCACTGTCAACGACTACCTCGCCAAGCGTGATGCCGAGTGGATGCGTCCGGTCTATGAGGCGCTGGGGATGACCGTCGGCGCGATTCAGGCGGGTATGGACACCACCGGTGACGAGCGGCGGGCACAGTATGCCTGTGATATCACCTACGGCACCAACAACGAATTCGGTTTTGACTATCTGCGCGACAATATGAAAACCTCGATGTCGCAGATGGCGCAGGGACCGCTGGAGTATGCGATCATCGACGAGGTGGACTCGATCCTGGTCGACGAGGCGCGGACGCCGCTGATCATTTCCGGTCCGGCGTTTGACGATGTAACGCGTTACAAAAAAGCCGACACTGTTTCGCGGCAGTTGATGTCGCTGCAGTCATCTTATACGCATCTGAAAAAAGCCATCGATACGGCTGAGCGAACCGTTGCCAATGCGCAGGGTGAACTGTCCGAAGCCAAAAAGGCCAAAGACAGCAGCCGCGCGGAAAAGGCGCAGAAGGTTATCGACGAAACACAGACACAAAAGGACGCCGACGAGGCCAAGCTCGAATCGATGACGGAGTATTACGAGATTGAGCAGGATCGCAAGGCCGTGCATCTGACCCATGAGGGCATTGGCGCGGCCCAGGAGATCGCGGGGATCGGCTCGTTTTTTACCGGCTCGAATATGGAATGGCCGCATATGCTGGAGCAGTCGCTGCGGGCGCATGTGACATTTGAGCGGGAAAAGGATTATGTCGTCATGGACGGCAAGGTGATCATTGTGGATGAATTCACCGGTCGCCTGATGCACGGACGGCAGTGGTCCGACGGGCTGCACCAGGCGGTCGAGGCCAAGGAAAATGTGCAGGTCAAGGAAGAGACGCAGACGCTGGCGACGATTACGCTGCAAAACTTTTTCAAATTGTACGGTCAACTCGCGGGTATGACCGGTACCGCGATCACCGAGGCCGAGGAGTTTATGAACATTTATAAACTCGAGGTGGTGGTGATCCCGACGAATCGGCCGTGTGTGCGGGACGACCGCGACGACATGATCTATAAGTCGATGAAGGAAAAATTTAATGCGATCGTCGAGGAGATTCACGAGGCCAGTGCGGCCGGCCGGCCGGTTCTGGTGGGTACGGTCAGCATCGAAAAAAGTGAAGCTCTGTCACAGGCACTGACCCGGCGGTACGGGGTCGAGCATGAGGTGCTCAATGCCAAGCAGCATGCCCGTGAAGCGGTCATCGTGGAAAAGGCCGGCCAGCAGTACGAAGCGCGCGATGGTTCGATGCGGGGCAATGTGACCATTGCGACGAACATGGCCGGTCGCGGCACGGATATCAAGCTGGGCGCCGGTGTGGTCGAACTCGGCGGGTTGCATATTGTCGGCACCGAGCGGCATGAGTCCCGCCGGATCGATAATCAGCTTCGCGGCCGTGCGGGCCGGCAGGGTGATGCGGGGTCGAGCGTGTTCTTTTTGTCGTTTGACGATGACCTGATGCGTATTTTCGCGCCGGATATTACCGTCAAGCTGCTGTCGTTTATCGGCTGGGAAGAGGGAATGCCCATCCAGCACGGCCGTATCAGCAAGGGCATTGAAAAAGCACAGAAAAAGGTGGAAGAGCGCAACTTCGAATCGCGAAAAAGTCTGCTTGAATATGACGAGGTGATGGATTTTCAGCGGAAGTATTTTTACGGCAGTCGCCGCAAAGTCATCGAGGGGCGGGACCTGAAACAGACGATCCAGCAGATGATCGAGGATATGATCAACGGCGCGTGTGAGAATATTTTGTCGCCGCAGTATCCGTTCCGGTGTATTGCCGAATGGGTCCGCAGTGAGTTTGGTGTGGACGTGGAGGCCAAACGCCTGTCCGGCATGGATGTCGAGCAGATCGACGAACGGGTCAAGGATCAGGCGAAAAAGAACGTGTCCAATGAGATTTCCGTGGCGCTGGGCGAGTACCTGGAAGATTATGACGATCCGAAGACGTGGAAGATCGAGGCGATGGTCAAGTGGGCGATGAGTGCGTTCAGCGTGTCGCTGTCGGCGGGCAAGATTCGGCACATGAGTGCCGATGAGATCGAAGAGACGCTGATCGCTGCGGCGTGCGAGCAGGTGGACAAGAAGGGCACCGAACGCCTGGTCGAGTTTTTGAAGGATGATTATTCGCTGAAGATGTTTGCCCAGTGGGCGACGTCGAAATTTGATATTCAATTAAAGGCGTCAGAGCTTGAGGAACTGACAACAGCCCAGCTTCGGGAGAAACTGAGTCAGTCCGTTCAGGGAAAATACAACCGCCGGGAGATCGAGTATCCGGTCGAGTTTGCGATGAATATGGTGTTTGGCCAACAGGAGCCGAATGTGTATGCGTTCGAGACGCTGGCGGACTGGGCGAAAAAGAAGTACGAGGCGACGCTGACTGCTGAGCAGATTCAGGACGCCAAGCCCAAAGAGATTCACGAACAACTGATGGGATTAAGCGAATCGTGGAACAACGGAAAGCTGACCGAAACGGTTGAAAATAAAATTCGATCTACCGGCGCCGAAGGGCTTGCGGTGTGGGCCGGGGAGCGCTTTGGAGCGGAGTTGGATGTTGATTCGCTGAAAGATTCGGACAACGTAAAAGACATTTTGCTGGATGCCGGACGCAATTTCCTGCGGAAAGAACTGACCGACCTGGAACGATATGTGCTGCTGCAGATCTATGACCAGGCGTGGAAGGACCATCTGTACGCGATGGACCACCTCAAGGAAAGCATTATGCTACGGGCGTATGCGGAGAAGGATCCGAAGATCGAGTACAAGCACGAGGGGCACCGGATGTTTAATGAGATGCTTGAAAGCATTGAGGACCGGGTGACGGACATCATCTTCCGTGTGCGGTTGGAGGCCGGACAGCGCAGCCGCAGTGTGTACCAGGTCAGCCAGACGCAGCATGAGGATGTTAATCAATTTGAAATGACCCAGCGTCAGCGGGCCGCCGCACAGGCCCCGCAGGGCGAACGCAAGACCAAGCAGATCAAACTGGACCAGCCCAAGGTCGGCCGCAACGACCCCTGCCCCTGCGGCAGCGGCAAAAAATACAAAAAATGCTGCGGGAAGAATTTGTGATTTGCTATCAATGCACATGCATTTTTACAGAATAATACAATACTGATCAAGAAATCTCTTGTAATTCTTCGGTGGATGTGTACAATGTACATCCAGTTTAGATGTTAATTTAGAGGTTCGAAGTTCAGGTACAGGAGGAATTTCTATGTTTAAGTGCGTTTGGCTCATCTTTCTTTCGTGCGTTTCTGTTTGTCTGTCATCTACATGGACGGTAAATCTCGACGGCAGTGGCGATTTTACGGACATCCAATCGGCTATAAATGCCGCCAGTCCCGGCGACATCATTGAGATTGCTGACGGCATTTATTCAGGTGCAGGCAACCAAAACATTTCGTTTCTGGGTAAAGCCATTACTGTTAAAAGTCAAAATGGACCGGACAATTGCATTATCAAGGGGGATAATTCAACACCATCGCCAAATCGGGGTTTTATTTTTGAATCAGCAGAAACACGAGATTCAGTTTTAGAAGGAGTGGTAATTCGTGACTTCTGGTTCCTTACTTGCTGTGAAGGTGGGGCTGGAATCTATATCGCTGATGGCGATCCTACCATTCGCAACTGCAAAGTCTTGAACTGTCAAATCGAATTAGACATGTGTCCCTGTCAGATTTATGGCGCTGGGATATTTGTTCAACAGGGTTCTCCTTTATTTGAAGGCTGTGTGGTAAGCGGAAATGGTGGAGCGTACTACGGAGGTGGTATCGCCTGTGGGGACGATACAGCAAATGTTTGGGTCTTTCTGACAAACTGCATAATCGCGGAAAACTCTGCATCTTATGGCGGCGGAGTTTATGAGTACTATTATAACTGTTCACAAATCAAGAATTGTACTGTTGTGAACAATAGCAGCTACGGGTTATATTGTCAAAACCCTCCTATGCCAGCCCCTTTCTCAGCACCTGTGATTGAGGGTATTTTCTGGGGAAATATTCCAAACCAAAGCTGGGGATACAATCTTCTAACAAGTCGCAACTATACTCCGGCAGTAGGGCTTGATCCAAAATTTGTCGATCCGGTTAATGATGACTATCATCTTCAGTGGGACTCACCTTGCATTGATTATTGTCAATATGCTGAGTATGGTCCCTCCGATGTTGATTTTGATGGTGAGCCGCGATGTATGGGGCAGTATGTTGACGCCGGGGCGGATGAAGTAGGGTTGAAGCAGGCAGACTTTTCACGCAATGGAAAGATTGATCTGGTAGATTTCCAAATATTTTCTTCTACTTGGGGGATGACTCCCAGCGATGCGGATTGGTATTTGCTGTGTGATTTAGAAAAGGACGATGTAATTGACGCCAATGACCTGCAGAGCCTGTGTTCTGACTGGCTCTGGCAGGCGGATTGGTATTGATGGGAAAACTTATTCGAAGGTTCCGTCCAGGGTGAGTGTTTTGCTGCCGGAGGGGGCGTTGGTTTTACTGCCGGTTACGGTGATGACGGCGGTGCCGTTGGCGCTGATACTGTCAATGACATAATCGCTCGGTACAAAATAGCTGCCGGTCAAATCGCCCGCATGTATATCGAGTGCCTGCTGCAGCGATGCGGTGTCTAAACTGCCGGTGACGATGTTGCCGGTTTCCATAAAATAGGTCTTCATGGAGGCCCGAATGGCTCCGGCGGCGGCGTTGGCTTCGGTCCATTTGCTGCGGTCGATCTTGCCCCGCATCAGCGGAACCGCGGCGGCGGCTAAAACAGCGACGATCAAAATAACCACCATCAACTCGATCAGTGTGAATCCACAAACTTTTTTCATAAGTCTTCTTCCTCGAATCGTTTAATCTCTTCTATACTATCGGCCTAAAGGGGCCTGGAATTATGTAAAACATGTGGTTAATACGGTTTTTGTCCCGTTGAATATCGATTCGGCTGCCTGTTATCAGGGGGACGTGAAGATTATCGGAACTTCGAGAGGATTATTGCGACAGCAGGAGCTTCATTGTGATACTAAATCCGTTAAAGAAGACGTGCATCAGGATCGGGCGGAACAATGAGCCGCTGCGTTCGTAGGCGTACCCCATTCCGCAGGACAGGATAAACAGCGACGGCATATGAGCGTAGTTTGGGAGATGGATGGACGCGAAAAGCGCAGACGTCACAAGGATCGCCGTCCATGGAGTCGTCGCGGACCGTAACGCGCTTTGCAGAAATCCGCGAAACACCATTTCCTCGAAAACCGGCACCACGACGGATGCGATCAGAACGGTCATGATGATGACCGCGATGCTGCTGCTCTCGGTCAGAAATGTCAGCGTCTGATGATCCTGTATCTCAAAATCGCTCTTGACAAACTGCACGGCTACCAGAACAGCGATCAGGGCAAACTGGATCGGCGGAAAAACCGCGAGCAGGTAAACCACCGAAAAACCGGTGTCTTTGTGAATTGTCCGGATATTCAGCCCGAATCCCTTTAGCCGCCGGGCAAAGGCCTTG
>JBDLJN010000110.1:0-10167 GCA_039714335.1 Planctomycetota bacterium | reverse complement strand
TAGCATCTCCAGGGAATCCCATTCCGGCAAAGACATTTCTGAGCAGGTAAAACATTGAGAACATGAAAAGGTCTTTATAGACTTCGTAGCCAACCGGCATATGTGTATGGAAACTCATTGCTCCGCTTGTCCAGTTTTTTTGGCCGGTTACCTGAGTCGCTAAAGCAGTAAAGTTTTCATGGCCGGTCACTTTGATAATAGCCATCGTTGCGACTGTTGCTACAGCTGTGAGAATAATTCCTGACTGAAATATATCTGTGAAAACGACCCCGTAAAATCCCGACACCATCGTATATACAGTAGCGATACCAATAAGGATGAAGGCACAAGTGAAAGGCTCAAACGGCAGGAACATGGATAAGAAAAGCCCTACTCCTTTGACAAGATAACCAAGCATACCAATTGTTGCTATAACTGCCCCGATTGCCGCAGCCAACTGGGCGAAACGTCCGCCAAAACCGTCTCCAAAGCGAAATATCATCCATTCAGCACTGGTGATACACTTGGAACGCCTCATCCATTTGCCCGCCCAGAGCATCATAAAAGGCAATATCAGGCCAGCACCGCCGCGAAATTCGATAAAAAATCCGCGCGGTCCAAGCATGTAGAGGAAGGAAACAATCATCATTGTTCCGGTGATATCCACCCAGGAGGCCACACCCGATATGCCCAATGCCCACCAGGGAAGTTTTCGGCCGCCTATAAAGTAGTCCTCAATACTTTGGCTGGCCTTTTTCTTGAGATAAAACCCTAAGCCAACAAGAACGCAAAAATAGACACCGATGACGGCATAATCAAAAGAATTCAAATAGTTCAATTTTCAGCACTCCCTAAAAAATCCCTTGAAATCAAAAACTAAACAAATCAGGCAATGAAACCATGCCATACTTTTACATATTTTTAAAATATGTCAAGAAAAACATTGACATTTTTGGTATTTGGGTTAATATTTATGTGTTGTTACGGTAAAAGTGCTGATTTTGGAGTTTTATTAGATGAATACAGAGATGCTTGCAATTAACAGGCGGGACAAATATACGCAAATATACGAAATGCTTTACAGTGATTTGCTTGTCGGTAAATATTCGATGGGGCAAAAGATCCCAAATGCTGTCGATTTAGCAAAAAAATACGGGGTTTCCAGGCCCACAATTACCCGTGCAATAGAGCGGCTCGAAAAAGACGGCATTGTTGTACGAAGGCAGGGGGCGGGTACATTTGTGACACAAAATATCCCTGCTGTAAACAGCAAATTAGGTGTCCTGTCGTCAGGTTTAAAGGTTGAACCAAAAGCATTCAAAGGATTTGCTTCGCTGTTTGGGCAGGTTGTCAGCAGCATTGCGAACTCAAGTCATGGTACTGACTATGTGATGCTTATGAATGAATTACCGTTTAGTTCTGATGAAGACGAAGCGCTTGGCCGAGCTCTTGAGATATCCCGTCAATTGATAAATATGGGAGTTCGCGGTGTGTTTTTTGTGCCGTTCAATGTCTCGCCGGAAAATAAAACTGTTAACGGTGAAATTGTCAATATTTTCAGAAATGCGGGGGTCCATGTAGTCTTGATAGACAGGGATATCTGTGAATATCCGCATCGAAGTTCTTGTGACCTTGTTGAAATTGATAACCGTCGGGCTGGGTTCAAAATAACAGAGCATTTAATCAGTTTAGGTTGCCATAAAATAGATTTTCTTACCGGACTTAATCCCGCTTCTACTACAAAAGAACGCATCAAAGGATATAAAGACGCATTGAAGCGCCATGGCATTGAGCCGGAGTCATCGAGAGTGCATCGTTTTGGTTTGTCTCAACCTGATTCGAAACAAGAGCTCAAATTAGTTAAAGATATCTTAGCCAATACAGATGCTGACGCTTTTGTTTGTTCCACTGACCGTTTAGCACCCTCGCTCATGAGAAATCTTGAAAAAGTCGGTATTCGTATTCCGGAGCAAATAAGGGTCGTTGGGTTTGACGGCGAACCTTTTACGGAATATCTGCCTGTGCCGTTGACTACGGTTTGTCAGCCTGCAGAAGCTATTGGTAGCGAGGCTTTCAGACTTATGAAATCAAGAATCGATAATCCTCAAATGCCTGTACAAACAGTTACATTGGAAACAGAACTTATAGTGAGACAATCATGTGGGGCAAAATTGGAAGCAAGAAAATAAATATTTAATTGTAGTTAATTAGGAAAGATCTAAAAAATGAGCAAAAAGTACAAAATGCACGTTATTTCGGGAACTCACTGGGACAGGGAATGGCGACACACGCCTGAACAATCCAAACCGCGTTTAGTGGAACTGGTTGACGGCATGATTAAAACATTGGATACAGCTCCTGACTACAAGACATTTTGTCTGGACGGCGGTTCGGTTGTGCTGGAAGATTATCTTTCAGTTAAGCCCGAGAACCGTGATAAACTTACTGAGTTGATTAAAGCGGGCAGAGTTTCGTTGGCAAACTGGTATACTTTGCCGGAAATGTTCACGGTTGCTGCCGAATCTATCATCAGAAATATCAAGCTCGGTCAGGATATGGCTGCGGAATTCGGAGGCACGATGTCTTCCGGATATACGGCAACCGGCTATGGTCAGACCTCTCAGCTTCCGCAGATTTATCAGGGTTTCGATATAACAAACGCCATATTTTATCGCGGCACAAATAAGTACTTGTTAGACCCGTTATTCCTTTGGGAAGGCGCTGACGGTTCAAAGCTCCATATGCTTAGGACACATGATGAAGTAACTCGAACCAACTGGTATTTCTATGTACACCAGCCGTTGGCAGTGGGCAAATCTCCGATTGATCCGTTGTATCATTATAACCGGGAAGAACTGCCGATTCACATGTGTGACAGTCAGCTTTACACACGAGCGTTCAAATTAACCAAGGAATTTTACGACTTCAAAAACGATGAAGAATCGCTCAAAACGGCGCTTAATACAATTTTAGAACAGGCCAAGCCCTATATGGTAGGCAGTCACATACTGGCATTAAATATGGAAGATAACGATGTGCCGTATGCGCAGCTGCCTGAGATGATTGATGCCCTTAATAAGGTTTCGCCGGACGTTGAAATCGTTCAAAGTTCAATGGACGAATACATGGATGCCATCACCAGTGAAAAGAAAGAATCCGAATTGCGTTTGCATCATGGTGAACTTCGTTATCCGGCGGTTGAATTCGGTTTTAACTGCTTGCTTGCCGCGATGCATTCGTCTCGTATGAAACTGAAAATACTTAATGAGGAGTCTGAAACCTGTCTGCTTCATCAGGCAGAGCCGATAGCATCATTTTCAACGCTTCTTGGCGATGAATACCCCAGAGCGTTCCTGGACAGGGCGTGGAAACGCTTACTGCTCAATCACGCTCATGACAGTATCTGCGGCGCAGCTGTTGATCAGGCCCACAGAGATATGCTTTATAATTTCTCGACAGCAAAATTGGTTAGCGAAGAGGTTACGGCAAGAAGTATTGAAAAGATATACAAGAAACTGAACCTTGCTGATGACTTTAAAGACGGTGACCACACAATAACCCTGTTTAATACATTGCCGTTTGGCAGAAAACTTGTAACAGAACTGGTGATCGATCTTCCCGAAAAGGGCGGCACCGGCAATGCGATAGATCCGTGCATTGGCTTAGGCGAAGGCAAATATGAAATCGAGTACTTTGACATTGTTGACAGCGATGGCAATGAACTTGATTATGAAATTCTGAGTACTGAAGAGATAAAAATTCATGTAGAGACCGATCTTGATACCGCCGGAATCACTCTGCCGACAGTGCGACGAAGAATACTTCTCGATACGGAAATACCGGCAATGGGTTATAAAACCGTTGCACTTCGTCCTCGCGGCCCGAAATTTATGCCCCATCCTGCTGAACTGGGACATGACAGGGCGTTAATCGCAAGAGATAGCGGTGTGCTGGAAAATGAAAATCTCAAAGTCAAAATCAATTCGAACGGTACTTTCTCGCTACTGCATAAGCCGACCGGACATTTAATGGAAAACATGCACTATTTTACAGACACCGGCGAAACGGGCAGTGCACACATGAGCAAGCAGCCACAGCGAAATACGACACAGACCAGCTTGGGGGCCGTTGCCAATATAACAATGCTGGAATCGAACCAGCTCCGAGGTGCTTACAGGATTGATCTTAATCTGACCGTTCCTGCTGCCGCAACGCTGGATGAAAAAGACAGACTTCGTGAGGTAAAGACGATTCCGGTAACCACTTGGCTGACTCTCGAAAAGGGCTCCAAGATGTTGAAAATGAAGACCCGGTTAACGAATGAGGCGAGAGACCATAAGCTGAAAGTTAATTTCCCCAGTTATGTTAAAAGCGACTATTCCTGGGCTGAAAGCGCGTTTGCTGTTGACAAAAGACCTATACAATGGACCGAATCAGGTGATAACTTTGAAGGATTTTTCCCATATCAGCCAATGCAGAATTTTGTGGATATTAGCGATGATAAGTTAGGTTTGGCGGTCTTGAACAAAGGTCTGCGTGAATATGAAATTTCAGATGATACTGACCGGACGATTGCTATTACATTGCTGAGAACACAGCGGGCTTATATGACTGCTAACAGTGTTATGACTCCTGAGGAATTTGATCAACATACCGGTCAACATTCAATCGGAACGCTTGAGTGTCATTATGCCCTTTGTCCTCACACGAACGATTGGTGTAAAGGGGGCGTTTTGCAGGCCGCTTATGACCATAAGGTTGCAGTCAATGCTATCCAGGGCGTACCGCACAGCGAAGGTTCGCTGCCCTCAAGTTCTTCACTGCTGACGATTCTGCCGGCGGACAAACTGATGGTATCGGCGATGAAACAAGCTGATGACGGCAGCGGCATTATCGTAAGGTTGTGGAATATCTCTGATGAAAATCTTGATGCAACCGTCAAGACGTCTGCGGAAATCAAGTCTGTGGAAATGTTGAAGCTCAACGAGACATGTTTAGGAGAGCTCGCATTAGAAAACGGTACAGTAAAGTTTGATTGCGGTCCGCATAAAATAGTGACCCTGTTGTTGAAAACGAAATAATCATGTAAAGGAAGCATCTTTTGGATATGCTCCAAAACAAGAAAGTGGTATTCGATGATTTTTTGTTTACTGACAGTTTGCTAAACCTGGAAACAGGTGGTGACGGCAGGTTCAAGGTTGGTAGAAACGGTGTATCCAAAATTCTCGCGCCTTTTGACAGAAAGGTTGAGTTTATTTGCTCTGATGATGGCCAGGTTATGGCATTTGTACAAAGCAGTATGGGGTATCCTGCTTTGTACCCATTTCTCCCGGCCAGGATAGACAGGCCGGTACAGGCGGTCCTTATGGATCTTGACGGCACAAGTATCCAAAGCGAGGATTTCTGGATATGGATTATTGAGTTGACAACAGCAAAGTTGCTCGATGATCCTAAATTCAGTTTTGCTGAAGAGGATTTGCCTCATGTTTCCGGGCATGTTTTTTCCGAACATCTGCAGTATTGCATACAGAAATATTGCCCGGACAGGTCTATTCATCAGGCGCGTGAGTATTATTTTGAGATTGCTCATTATCAGATGCAAGAGATTATGCAGGGGCGTGGACGAGTTGGCGCTTTTAATCCTATGCCGGGATTGAAAGATTTTTTGTTAACGCTTAAAGACAAGGGTATCAAGATAGGATTGGTAACTTCCGGCCTATATGAAAAGGCCTGGCCGGAAATACTCTCTGCGTTCAGGCAGCTTGATATGGGTGATCCCCACGACTTCTATGATGCGATCATAACTGCCGGCTATGCTATTCGTAAAGATCAGGCAGGCACATTAGGCCAGCTGGAGTCCAAGCCGCATCCATGGTTGTACGCTGAAGCGGCAAGCGTCGGGTTGGGTATAGAGTTTGATCAGCGAAGCACGGTTATTGGAATCGAAGACAGCGGGGCAGGGGTTATCGCCTCGCGATTAGCGGGCTTTGCGACCATAGGAATGGCAGGGGGTAATATCGAAGAAAGCGGCACTCTGCCGTTGTGCTCGGCGTATTGTCGAAGTTTTGAGCAAATTCTTCAGGATATAGTAGAATAGAACAATACAGAAATTTTTGAAAAAGCAAATAATTGTGAAAGGGAAAAATGATGTCAACACGCCAGCGATTTATAGATTATGTTAAGAATGGTTCTGATGAGCCGTTTATATCTCTGCAACTTGGCGGAGGGGCCGGTTTCGATGCCAAACTGGCGGGTAAGTTGTGGCACAGTGACGGAACTCTGGACGACACGATCAGGGCTTATGAAATTGTTGGTTGTGAGCCTCTGTTTAACATTGGCCTGCCTGGCCTGGACAAGTTGAGTCCGGAAATCAAGAAACATGTTAATCGGGAAGATACCGAGACGGAAAAGACCTGGGAGGAGTTTACGGAGACACCGTATGGAGATATAGAATGGAAATTCCATGAAAGACATAAAACGGGTGTTGTAATACTGAAATACGCTCTGAATGTTGACGACGGGGAAAAGGTGTTTGATATCGTGTCATGGTATGCTGAACAGCATTTAAATGCAGCCGACAGCATCCCTGAGGTGCTCGGACCAACAATCGAAAAGTTACATAAGCATGGGGCGGTTTCGGTGCAATGGAACATGCAGCCGTTTGAATTATTCGGGCTGGCTTCCGTGGACAACCTTGTCCTGCTGGCTAAAATATATCCGGAGCGTTTCAGGAAAACATGCGATTTTATTATCGAAGTGAGTAAGGAAATTGCCAAATATACTATTGTTGACGCCGGATCGGATTTTGTTTTTTTGGGTGGCCCCGGTTCTGAAATGCTTTCGCCGCAGTTCTACAAGGATTATTTAATTCCTGATTCACAAAAAATTACGGACTCGGTTCATCAAAACGGCGGTCTTATTTACAGTCATATCTGCTCGCCGATTGAGCCGTTTTTAAGTATGGGATGTTATAATGAGATGGGGATCGATCTTTTTGAAACTCTCTCACCGCCGCCTGTGGGCAATGTTCCTGACCTTGCCGAAGCACGCAAGGTAATGAATCCTGATATCTGTACTCGGGGCAATATCGGTCTTGATGTACTGCTGAACGGATCTGTTGAAGATGTAGAAAAAGGCACCATAGAGATCCTTGAGGCAACGAAGGGCACCAAGCACATGGTTGCCGCATCAGACTATCTGTTCTATGACATCCCGCTGGAAAATGCAAAGGTAATGGTTGATACGGTGCGTAATTGGAGCCGATAAATGAACAGTCGTGAAAAAATAAGGAACATCCTTAGTTTAAAGAATTCCGGCTCGGTAGGTACTTGGATTGGCCATCCTGATCCTGCTACCGTGGATATTTATACCAAAGCCCTAGGGCTTAAGAACCGAGACGAATTGTACGAATACTTCGATGACGACTGTCGATGGGTGTGCGCCGAGTGGTTTACATACACGCATCCTGAAGATGAAAACAAACCTATCTGGGATGTTTACGGCGGAAAGGAACCCAAAAGTCTCGGTGAACCCGGGGTCTTTGCCGGCTTTACAACTTTACAGGAAGTGGAAAATTTTGACTGGCCTGATCCAGGCCATTTTGATTTTACCATCACCATGGAAAATATTGCAAAACAGTCGCATAAATCAGTTTTCAGCGGCCTGTGGTGTTGCTTTTTTCAGACTCTTCACGCGATGTTCGGGATGGAGAACTATTTCATCAAGACCTATACGCATCCTGAGGTTATTGAAGCGACAACCGAAAGAATGGTGGATTTCTACTTTCAGGCCAACGAAACTTTTCTTGAGCTGGCCGGTGATAGCTTTGACACTTATTTTATGGGCAATGATTTCGGCAGCCAACTGGATACACTTATCAGTCTTGATATGTTCAAAAAGTTTGTTCTGCCGGGTTTTAAAAAACTGATCGATCAGGCCAAAAAACATAACAAAAAAGTCTTGCTTCATTCCTGCGGGGCGATTGACAAAGCAATTCCATTGATTATTGATGCCGGCGTTGATGCGATTCATCCCATACAGGCCAAAGCAGCGGGGATGGACGCTGTCTCATTAGCCAAAAAATATAAAGATAAGATTGCTTTTGTTGGCGGTGTTGATACTCAGGATTTACTGGTCAACGCTTCCGCAGCTGAAGTAAAAGACGAAGTGAAAAGATTAATCGAGGTCCTTGGGCCTAATTATATCGTTTCGCCCAGCCATGAATGGCTGCTTCCTAATGTGCCTCTGGCAAATGTTGAAGCGATGTTCGAGGCGGTTCGCGAATAAGCAGTTATCATAGAACGAAAGGATTTATGAGATGTCTAAAAAAATGATATTGTTTGCAGTTTTGGTTTCGGTCATGTCATCTTCCTGCAGTACTTTTGCACTTGATGCAGCAGTGAAATCTGTGCCTTCTGTTGCCAAAACAGATGATGCTCTTCCAGCGGTTCAATCTGAAATCACTGTCTTTAATCCCAGCTTTGAAGTGGTTGTTAAAGACCAATCGTTTCCGGATGGCTGGACAGTTGAAATCGGAGGCGGCGCCAAAGCAACAGTTGTTCTGGATAAGACCACAGCTCATTCGGGCAGCAATTCCGCAAAGATTACAAATAAGTCTCCTTTGCAATCCTATGTTTTTGCATCATTCCTTTCAAGCTGGGTTGATGTACAGTCGAATACGACTTATACCGCCAGTTTTTATGCAAAGGGCAAAAATGCCAACATCTGTTACATTGCAGTTATTTTTGACAATGGAGGAGAACGGCGATTGCTGCTGCCCGGCGGCGATTTTGACTGGCGAAAAATTGACTGTCAATTTACAACGCCCAGGCAGTGTAAAAAAGTGACATTTCGTTTTGCCAGTGATGATGTAACAAAAGGGCTGTGGATTGATGATATTTCATTAAAGCGGTCTGAAGTTCAGTTGGCAGATATTAAAGAGCCGTCCTGCCCAAAGAACTTTGACGGCTTTTTCCCTCGCATTTCCGAGCCGCTGCCGGAACAATTAGTGGTATGTAGTTTAAGCGACCACTATGGCTCAAGCCCGAAAGAGAATAGTATTGGGTTTACGGTTGCCTGTCTTCAGGGGATCGTCAATCGCACCAAACCTCGAATTTATCTGTTTAACAACAGAAAAGGTGCGGAGTACTATGATGAGGCGTGGCTGGCGTATATTCAATCCAAAGGTTATACGGGCAGTGAAGAGGTTGTCAGCGATCCGAAAGAGCTGATTAATCGTTTTCGCAAAGAGATAACAGGGGTGATTATCTATGATACAGAATTGCCGGGATCACTGCATGCCGCCCGGATGCTGGCCGGCCTGAAAAACGCGCTGCCCGTTTCGCCGAAGACCCTTGACGATCTGAAAGACCTCAACCTGCCCGTTGTTATGGATTTGCGCGGAAAATGGAAGCGAAATGTTGATGCCTACGAGTTCATCTATGAGAATTACTGGGACCAAATGAACCATCATGTGTTAAACTGGATGTACCCGATGACCGTTCATCATAGTATCAATGACTACCTTGTTGCATTCAATGTTTTTAGTTTTTGGGTTTCCGGTCATGATGATAATGAAACGGGAGCAGACCCGGTGGCTGAGGAACAATTTTTGAATAAATTGCTGGCCAGTACACCGGGTAATGTGCCTGTTACGGGGTGGCCTAATTACTCCGATCACACAGGTGTTCAGGAATACACCGCGATGCGATGGGTCTCAGAATATGGTAAATTCTTCCCCGGTACGGAGTTCAGTTCCAATTTGACAGTTCACACCGCCATTCGGCCGGACAAAAGTGTTTTTCAGCAGAAGTTCAGGAAGAAACCTTCCGGTGTGAAGCTGGAAAAAGATAAAATATATATAGCGGTCGATATCATCGATAGCGGTGACGGTGTTTGGTATCATCAGTTTCACCAGCGTAAGATATGGGCTGATCCCATCCGTGGAACCGTTCCGACCGGTTTCTGCCTGAATCCGCAGGTGTACGACCTGACGCCGGTTGTTGCGCAGTGGTACTACGAAAATGCTACGCCCAACGAAGAGTTGTTTTCATTTATCTATATGAATTCAGAGACATACGCCACTCGTTTTTGCCAAAAGGATCAGGATCGTATTTTGGCGGAATTTGCGAGTTTAACAGGGGACTACTGCCGTAAAATGGATATGAAAGGCATTGAGGTATATAACGG
>JBDLJN010000109.1:0-10191 GCA_039714335.1 Planctomycetota bacterium | reverse complement strand
ATGAGTTACTCCTAATTATTTTGCGATATTAGTGTAACTCATACCCCGCTATTTTAGAAGAACCCTCTCATTTTTGATTTCCTATGGGATGGTTGTGAATTTTTATCTATTTGGGAGCATCGATATGATCCTGGTAACCGGCGGAGCGGGTTTTATTGGTTCGGCGATCGTGGCTGAACTGAATGCAAGGGGTATTGACGATATCCTGATCGTGGATATTCTCGGCAAGGATGCCCGATGGAAGAATCTGCGGAACCTGCGGTATGCGGACTATATGGAAGCCGACGATTTTTCTGAGATGGTATCCGATGCGGACCTTCAGATTGATCTGGACGCGATCATTCATATGGGGGCCTGCTCGGATACGACCGAGACGGACTGCTCGTATCTGGCCAAAAACAATTATGAGTTCTCAAAACTGCTGGCCGGTTGGGCGTTGGAGATGGATGCGCGGTTTATCTATGCCTCCAGCGCGGCAACCTACGGCGATGGCGAAAAGGGCTTTGCCGATGATGAGGATGCACTCGAAACGCTCACGCCGCTGAACATGTATGGCTACAGCAAACACATGTTTGACCTGTGGTGCAAGCGGCAGGGCCTGCTGGACCGCTTCGTGGGCATCAAGTATTTCAATGTCTTTGGGCCGAATGAGTACCACAAGGCCGGAATGCGGAGTTTTGTCATCAAGGCATTTGAACAGATCAATGCCACCGGCGGTGTCAAGCTGTTTAAGTCGCATCGGCCCGATTACACCGACGGCGGCCAGTTGCGGGACTTTATCTATGTCAAGGATGCGGTGGATATGACGCTGTTTTTCCTTGGAAATCAGGATGTGTCGGGCATCTTCAATGTCGGCACCGGAACGGCGCGAAACTGGAACGATCTGGCCGAATCGGTCTTTGCGGCGATGGACATGGAGCCGAACATCGAATACATCGACATGCCCGAAACCCTACGGGATAAATATCAGTACTTCACCCAGGCCACCATGGACAAACTCCGCGCCGCAGGCTGCGACCAGGACACGACCCCTCTCGAAACTGCTGTAATCGACTATGCCCAGAATTACCTCATGGAAGAAGCATATTTGGGAACATAGGTTGCTATATCCTTAAAGGGATAACGTCATTTCTCCAATTTGTCGTGGTTGCACCGCAGCACATACGACAGCGTCCCGTCATCGCCTTTGATGTTACTTCCGCTGGCCACGTAAAGGTGGGTCGGATGGCCATACTACATTAAACCGCTCCGCTGGTGCTGCGAAAAACCGATGGCACTGATCGGTTTGCCCGGCCTGACAACCCTGCCTTCGATGGTCTTGGTGGGCCTGCTGGGGGCGTGGCTGGCAAAGAAGAATACGCAATGATATTGAAATATCATGAGTCATTCTGATGCCGCCAGCCGAAGCCGCAACAGGCATAAGGCGAGCACTAAAAATTAAATTGCTCTAATACGGTCTTACGTTGGCTTAGAAGCACAACAGGATTGCCTGCAACCAATCTCCAGCAGCAGATCGAATTGTGGTGCCGCATATCCTGGGGACTGATGCTCGGATTCTATGCGGTTTTACTGGGATTGAGATTCAAAAAATCTTTTAAAAACAGCCAAAATCGAACAAATAATACTTAATTTCAATAAAAGTTTGCCTGTGATTAAGTCTTGACAAGTCATCGACTTAGTCTATAATACCGTTTTCTTTGTCATGACGACAGAGCTGAAAGGAATGTGATGATGATACAGATAGGAAAAGTAAGTCGTGCATTCGCATAGCGTTACAATGCATTGTGCGGGAGTTTTTATCCTGCGCAGCCGGCTGCTTTTGAATAGTTACTCTTCAGGGACTTTGCAGGATCGCTGTTTTAGGGAGGGTGCCATGGCCGAAGGGTAGGACGAATTTGTTCAACCCGGCTTAGGTGTGGTTTTCCTGAGCCAGTGTATTCTGCATCCGTCGAAGTGGTGACCTGAAGGTTTCCACTTTTTTTTATTTGGTAAGAGGGAAAAGGATAACATGAATCAAGAATTAATCAGGATCGTAGAGAACATCGCCAAGGACAAGAACATCGACAAAGAGTCGATCTTTCAGGACCTGGAAGCGGCCATGGTATCGGCTGCGCGGAAGCACTTTGGTGTGCTGCCGACTTCCGGCGTGGAGATTGTTGTCCACATCGACCGTGCCACCGGGGCCATCCGTGCTTTTAAGGACGAGGTCGAGATTGATATTAAGCGCTTGGGGCGTATCCCGGCTCAGACAGCCAAGCAAGTGATGATCCAGAAGATCAAGGCTGATGAGCGTGACAGTATTTTTGCTCAGTATGTTCAGCGCAAAGGCGAAATCGTCAATGGTATCGTGGCCCGTTTTGAGGGTGGTTCTCTGATCGTCAATCTTGAAAGCCGGGTCGAGGCCATTATGCCGAAATCCGAACAGATCACTGGCGAGTCGCATCATCCTTCTGAGCGTGTCCGAGCGATGATTCTTGATGTTCGGGAGTCAACCAGCCAGGTTAAGATCATCCTTTCGCGGACACACCCGGAATTTATCCGCCGCCTGTTTGAGTTGGAAGTTCCGGAAGTTGCCGAAGGGATTATTGAGATCAAATCGCTGGCCCGCGAGGCGGGTTATCGTACTAAAATCGCGGTCGATACGATCGATGACAAGGTGGATCCGGTGGGTGCGTGCGTGGGTGTTCGCGGCAGCCGTATTCGTAATATCGTGGACGAACTGGGCGGCGAGAAAATTGATATTGTTCGCTGGAGCGATTCCTCTCAGGTATTGATCGCTAATGCCCTGATGCCTGCCAAGGTCAGTGAAATCGCGATCTGTTTTGAATTGGGACGGGCGACCGTTGTTGTCACAGAGGATCAATTGAGTCTGGCCATTGGCAAACACGGCCAAAATGTTCGTCTGGCAGCGCGACTGACCGGATGGGATATCGATATCCTGACGCCAACCGAATACAACAAGGAAGTGGATCGAGTTTCTGGCTGTATCAAAGAGGTTGAGGGTGTGGATGACAGTTTTGTTGATAAATTGCTGGCACTGGGGATTATTTCGGTACTTGACCTTGAAGAGGTCGGTTCCAAACCGCTGGTCGAGGAATTGGAAATAGATCAGGCATTGGCGGAACAGATTATCGTTGCGGCAGAGGAATCCGCCAAGAAAGCCGCCGCAGAGAATAATCCTACGCAGGCCGAAGACATCCTGCAGCAGGAACAGGATAAATTAAAATAAACAAAGATTCGCTACGAGGCGGACATAGCGGATTCATTGGATGGTATAATTTAGGAGACCGTTTTGGCTAAAGCAAGTACACGAGTTCATTTATTGGCCAAGGATCTGAACGTTAAAAGCAAGGCCATTATTGAAAAGTGCCAGGCCGAGGGTTTGGACCAGATCAAGAATCACATGTCGACGATATCTGTGGGTCTGGCGGCGACAATTCGTGAATGGTTCAGCGAAGGTGAACATGCCACAACGGTTGAAACAGCCAGCCGGGTGGACCTGAAGAAGGTCCGGATCAAAACCAAGAAAAAGGTCGCAAAGAAGAAAACGGCTAAATCAGAAGAGGTTCCGCAGCCGGAAGCTCCGATAGAAGAAATCACCGTTCAACCCGCAGAGGCAGCGGAGCAGCCGGCGGACGTTGCTGCAGAGCAAGTACCTCCGGCTGAGGAAGAAGTGGAAGCTCCAACAGAGGACGCCAAAGCTCCAAAAGCCAAGAAAAAGGTTAAAGAAACCAAAACCAAAACCAAAGCCAAAGTCAAAAAGGCCAAAAAGCCGAAAGAGCCTGAAATCATTGTTCCCGCCGGTCCGATGCTGGAAAAACCCAAACCGGCAACGCTTTCAGGCCCGACGGTTATTCGTGTTGAAAAGGTTGAGGAAGAAACGCGTCCTGTGCGCCGCCGACCCCCTCGCCCGCGTCATGACCAGCCGATTACTGAGCCGCTTTTAGCCAGCCATGACACGTTAGGTAAAGGCAAAAAAGCCGGTAAAGCCAAAACGCACGGCCGTAAAAAAGAGCGAACCGGCGGCGAAAGCGATGTCCGTCAGCGCGGTGATTTCAAGCGGATGCGGGCTCGCGATGTGGAAGAACGCCGGGCACGACTGGCAGCGGCTCGCGGCGAAACACTGCGCGCCAAGCCATCCCGGCGTATTGAGGCCAAAAAAGCCGGAGACGTGGTATCGGTAGAGCGGCCGGATAAAGCATTTGTTTCTGAGCCGATCTTCGTGAAAGATCTGTCTGCCGCGATGGCGGTTAAGGTCGGCGAGATTATTGGTAAACTGATGGGCCAGGGCGTGATGGCCACCGCGAATCAGGCGATCTCGGCGGAAGCGGCGGAACTGGTTGCGCTGGAGTACGGTACGGAACTGATCGTTGAGCGTAAAAAGGGCGTTCTCGAAGAAATCGAAGAAACATTTGACGCCCGCGAGCGTAATAATCCGGACAAACGCCCGCCGATCGTTACGATGCTGGGCCATGTTGACCACGGTAAAACCAGCCTGCTCGATAAGATCCGAAGCACGAGTGTTGCTTCCGGCGAAGCCGGCGGAATTACCCAGCACATCGGTGCTTACCAGGTGGAATTGAACGGTAAGAAAGTAACGTTTTTGGATACACCGGGCCACGAAGCGTTTACGGCGATGCGTGCCCGCGGGGCCAATATGACCGATATCGTCGTTTTGGTGATCGCCGCCGATGACGGCGTGATGCCGCAGACGGTTGAAGCGATACACCACGCCAAGGCGGCAGATGTTACGATTATTGTCGCACTCAATAAGTGTGATATCCCCGGTGTGGATTTCAATCGTATCTATGGTCAGTTGGCTGAACACGAACTGACGCCGACCGAATGGAGTGGCAATACAGAAATTGTCAAGACCAGTGCCATTACCGGCGAGGGGATTGAAGAACTGATTGAGCACCTGGACTACCAGGCGGAACTGAATGATTATCAGTCCGATCCAACTGTTCCTTCGCAGGGTTGGATCGTCGAAGCGAAAATGTCGCAGACGAAAGGTCCGGTTGCCACGGTTCTGATCAAAGAAGGCACCCTTGAAAAGGGGTCTGTAGTTCTGGCTGGCGGAGCGTCGGGCCGTGTACGGACGATGACGAACAGTCGGGGCCGAAGCGTCAAAACCGCGATCCCCTCGATGCCGGTCGAAGTCACCGGCTTGGATAGTGTGCCGACCGCGGGCGATAAATTCTTCTGCCTGCAGGATATCAACCAGGCCAAAGCCGCTGCCGGGCAGATTCAGCATGCAACCCGTGAAGAAGGGTTGGCCAGACGCTCTATCGTAACACTGGACAACCTGTTCTCGCACATTGAAGCGGGCAACATTAAAGAACTCAACTTGGTCGTTAAGGCCGATGTGCAGGGGTCTGTGGATGTGCTGATTAAGTACCTGACCGAGTTGAGCACCGATGAGGTTAAGGTTAAAGTTCTTCATGCTGCAGTTGGCGGGATTACCGAAGGCGATGTGGTGCTGGCCGAAGCGTCTGATGCAATTATTATTGGCTTTAATGTGGTGCCGGATGAACGTGTGCGCCAGACTGCGGACAGCAAAAAGGTTGATATTCGTCTTTACAGCATCATCTATCGGATCACAGAGGATATTAAGGCGGCGATGCTTGGTCTGCTGGAGCCGGAATTTGAGGAACAAACGCTGGGTCGGCTGGTCGTTCGCAATACGTTTAAGGTTTCAAGTTTGGGAACGATTGCCGGATGTTACGTGAGCAGCGGGTTGGTGAATAAAAATGCCAAGCTGAAGCTTATTCGTGACAATATCGTCATCAAAGATAACTGTGTGATCGAATCGCTCAAGCACTTTAAGGACGATGCTCGAGAAGTCAAATCGGGCCTGGAATGCGGTATCAAGATTGCGAAATTTGATGATGTTAAAGTGGATGATGAATTTGAAGCATATGAAATCGTGGAAGTCGCAAGGACGCTTTAGTCCGGTTCCATTACCGGGGAAATCCAGATGACCTCCAGACGACAGCAAAAGATTTCAAGGGCGATTCGTGAATCGGTCAGCAAGACGATTCTGACCGGCTTGAGTGATCCGCGCATTACCGGTCTGGTCAGTGTGACGGAGGTGAATGTTTCGCCGGACATGAAGAACGCGACCGTTTACTTGAGTATTATGTGCCCGGACGACCGAAAGGCGGATATGACATTTAATGCCATCTGTCATGCGATCGGGCATATCCAGCATCAGCTGGGAAGCGAACTGACCGGGAAATATTGCCCGCACCTGCGGTTTGAAAAAGACCAAAAGGTCAAGAGAACATTAGAAACGCTGCGGCTGATCGAACAGGCAGAGCATGAATATACAGAGCATCCATTACAGGATGCCGAAGAAAACCCGAAAGAATAATGGCAGGGCCGGTTTATGAAGGATAGCAAAAAATACAGTCCGAAAGTAACCAAATTGTTCAAGTCGTTGAAGCGTAAGTCGACGAAGTACCAGATGCCGAAGTACGACGATCCGATTGAGGCGGTTGTTTTCGCATTGACCAGTGAACATGTGACGGCTGCGTTGTCAGCACGTATGTACAAGCGCATGATGAAGCATTTTGTGAACCTCAATGATTTGCGTGTTTCCCGTAAAGAAGAGATATTGGACGTTTTCGGAGAATCCTTTGAAGCCGCCGAGCATGTTGCCGCTTCTGTCACACAGGTGCTGAACACTATTTATGAGAAAAATGACAAAGTGAGCCTGGCGATGTTGGGCCAGGACGGCAAGCGTCAGGCCCATAAGGAATTATCGGAGATCGAAGGGGTGACACCCTTTGCGGTCAGCTACTGTTTCTTGACAGCGCTGAACGGCCATGCGATTCCATTAAATCCCCGGACGCTTGAGTATCTGCGTGCTTGCCAACTTGTCCATCCGGCGGCGACCGATGCAGAGATCGCAGGATTTCTGGAGCGGCAGATCAGTGCCGCGGACGCGTATAATTTTTACATGCTTTTAAGGCATGAGGCCGAGCAGACGAAACTTGCTGCCAAGTCAAAAAAAACCAAGGCAAAGGGACAGGCAGCAACCAAAAAGGAAGCCACAGCAAAGAAAAAAACAACAGCTAAAAAGAAGACGGTTGTAAAAAAGAAGGCTGCAGCGAAGAAAAAAACAACGGTGAAAAAGAAAACAACCACGAAAAAAAAAGTGGTTAAGAAGTAAAAAGTAAGAAAATTCATTTTAGTATGGAAGGAAAAAGATTTGTCAGAGAAAGTATTGAAATTAGGAATCCCAAAAGGAAGCCTGCAAAAAGCGACCTTTGAACTGTTTGAACGGGCCGGTTTTAACGTATCCGGTTTTGAGCGCAGTTATTTTCCCCGCATTGACGACGCTGAGATTCAGTTGATTTTGCTGCGGGCACAGGAAATGAGCCGCTATGTCGAAGACGGTGTGCTGGATGCGGGCTTTACCGGTTTTGACTGGATCCAGGAGAATAATTCAGCGGTCCATGAGGTCTGTGAACTTCAATACAGCAAAGCCACCGCAAATCCGACTCGCTGGGTGCTTGCAGTTCCGAACGAATCGGCGGTTGAAAAAGCCGAGGACCTCGAAGGCGGTATCATTGCGACCGAATTGGTCAACGCCACGAAACGCTTCTTCGAACAGAAGAAGGTCAATGTCAAGGTGGAGTTCAGCTGGGGCGCGACCGAGGTCAAGGCGCGACTGGTGGACGGCATCGTGGAACTGACTGAGACCGGTTCGTCAATCAAGGCCAACAATCTCAAAATTATCGATACGCTGATGACTTCGACAACCCGTTTCATCGCGAATCATCAGGCGTGGACAGATAATTTCAAGAAACAGAAAATTGAAAGCATTGCCATTCTGCTGAATGCTGCAATTGACGCCAAGACACTGGTGGGATTGAAGATGAATGTTCCGAAGGACACATTGGACGCAATCATCAAATTGCTGCCGGCGGAAAAAAGTCCGACCGTGGCTCCGCTGGCCGATGAGCAGTATGTCGCAATCGAGATCATTATTCCTGAAAAGGATGGTCGCGAGTTGATTCCGGCATTGAAGCGTGCCGGGGCGTCGGGCATCTTTACGTATTCGCTGAATAATGTCATTCATTAAGACAATAGAGAATTAAAAAGGGTAACTGAACATGGCAGGACATTCTCATTGGGCCGGCATTAAACATAAAAAAGCCGCCAACGATGCAAAACGCGGCAAAGTATGGAGCAAGATCGCTCGTATGATCATCGTTGCTGCCAAGGCCGGCGGCGGGGATCCCGGGCAGAATCTGACGCTGCGGTATGCCATCGACAAGGCCAAAGCCGCCAATATGCCCAAGGATACCATTGAAAAGGCCATCAAGAAGGGCACCGGCGAACTGGGCGCCATTGAATATGTCGATGTGCTGTACGAGGGATACGCTCCCGGCGGCGTGGCGATCATGGTGGAAGGGTTGACCGACAACCGTAACCGTACCGCCCCTGAGATCAAGAAGATCTTCGAAAAACGCGGCGGCTCCATGGGCGCCAGCGGATGCGTCAGCTATATGTTTAAAAAGAAGGGCCTGATCACGGTGAAGACCGATGCTGTCGATGAAGATGAACTGATGGATCTGGCGTTGACGGCGGGTGCCGATGATATGGAAAATACCGGTGAGATTTTTGAAATTACCTGTGAGCCGGAAAGCTATGATGAATTGAAGGCGGCTCTCGAAGAAAACCAGATTCCAACCGAAAGCTCCGAACTTTCGAGGTTGCCGGACAGCACGATTCCGGTGGCTGATGCGGACACCGCCAGAAAGATCCTGAACCTCATGGAGGATTTTGAAGACCACGACGATGTGCAGGAGGTCTATGGCAACTTCGACATCCCCGATGAGATCCTGACCCAGATTCAGTAACGCCGGCTTCCAGCCGGCAGTTTGTTGTCCCGAGGGGACAAAAGTAACTTAGTCGGGAGTGTAAAGCCCCGACGGGCGGCACGGTTAAGCTGTGCTTGGCCATGGGAGAGACAATGGGTCAAATTGCTAAACAGATCATTTTTAAAGGCCGCGTCCAAGGTGTGGGCTTTCGTTATACGACTCACCGTGCGGCGAGTTGTTACAACCTGACCGGCTATGTACGCAATCTTCCGGACGGCACGGTCGAGGCCCTCCTGCAGGGAACTGCCTCCAATATTCAGGCCTGCCTGAACGATCTGCAAGACACCTTCGACGGCTATCTTCGCAATGTCAACTCCACCGACCAACCCGTCAATCCCCAATACCACGATTTCAGGATTACCTATTGAAATTGGCCTCAAAATTCCGTTTAATAGTAAAAATATTTGATTTCGTTTAAATATTGAGGATATTTTCGTGATTTCCCGTGATACATCCAAAGAGGCCGATGAATTGATAACACAGCTTTACCGCGATATGTCTCCCGCGAAAAAAGCGAAACTGCTTTTCGGTGCGATACGAATGGGACGGCAGTTAGCTATGGCCGGGCTTCGCCAGTTGCACCCGCAGGCCGATAAAGACGAAATTCGCCGCCTGTGGGCTAAGCAGTATCTTGGTGAAGAGCTGTATGAAAAGGTTTATGGGGGCAAAGATGAATAATATAGAACCGGCGATTAAGGCATTTGTAGAGGTTCTTGAAAAACTAAAGATTTCGTATGCGATAGGAGGGTCTGTCGCCAGTTCGGTTTACGGGCAGGTACGGTTTACACAGGATGCGGACATATCGGTTACGGCATTCGCTGACCAAATTGATAAATTCTGCGAATCTGTAGAAAGTATTTTTTATGTCAGCAAAGAAGCTGTTCAGCAGGTGCATCAAAACGCATTGAGTTTTAATGTGATTCATCTTGATTCGGTTTTTAAAATCGATGTCTTTGTCGTTTCAGACGATCCATTCAAAAAGCAGATTTTAATGCGTCGCAAGAAAATTGCTCTTGAAGAGGATTCAGACAGAAGATATGATTTTGTCTCACCCGAGGATATTATCCTGCTAAAACTTCAATGGTATTTGGAAAGTGGTTCTGCTTCGGAAAAACAATGGAATGATGTTTTAGGTGTTCTGAAAAATCAGCGAGATCGGCTGGAGATGGATTATATGAGAGACTGGGCTGCCCGACTGTCCGTTTTAGAATTACTCGATAAGGCGATTCAACAAGCAAGGGAATAAAAATGCCGGACAACGCGACATTTCAACAAGCGGTTGATTTAATTAATAATGCTC
>JBDLJN010000108.1:0-10348 GCA_039714335.1 Planctomycetota bacterium | reverse complement strand
TATGCACTGGATGCGATGCTGAATCTGCCCGCCGGAGCGACCAAACCGCAACTGGAAAAAGCGATCGACGGCCACATCCTTGCACAGGGTCAACTTGTTGGCAAATATACCCGGCAGAAATAATCTCGGCTTGGATGTTCGGGGGTACGGATCCTGATCAAAGCGACATCCGCGAGGGCATGTGCGCTGTTGTCCCGCCGGAATTGCGTTTGACAAATGGGTTCCAGTTCTCTATTCTATGCCCGTACAGTCATGGATTGATTTTGAAAGGATGAAGCGATGACAAAACCTACGATTTCATCTTATTTACGGGATCATTTGGATGATATTGCCACGAAAAAAGAGCCGGGTCCGTACATCACGATCTCGCGGCAATGGGGCTGTGACGGCGTGGGGCTTGGCCAAGCCCTTGCAGTCAAGCTGAATGAGCGGGACTCTGAGCAGCGGTGGAAACTCTATCAAAAAGAACTGCTTAAGCAGTTGGCCGAGGATACCGGCCTGACCGAGGAGATCCTTGAAAAAGAGCGCGTCTCAAAGCCCAGCCTGCTCAAAGATTTCCTGCGGGGTCTTAAGAAAAGCGGTATCCCGGACGGCTATGAAATCAGGAATAAGATCACGATGATGGTCCGAACCGTCGCGTTTGAGGGGCACGCGATTATCCTGGGGCAGGGTGGCACCGCGGCCACCGGCGACCTTGCCAATGGACTCAGCGTCCGGGTTGAGGCGCCCAGGGACTGGCGGATTGCCCGGATTTGTCGTAGGGAAAACCTCGAAAAGCACGCTGCCATTGCCAAAATCGAGGAAATCGAGAAAGAAAGGGATCGTTTAAGGCAGATTTATCAGCGCCAGAACTCTCGGGAACCGGCTTTTAACCTTGTTTTTGATAATGCGATGTTCAAAAATGAGCAGATTATCGATCTGGTGATTATGGCCATGGAGGAGAAAAAACTCATCGAAAAAGAGGAGTCATAATACCGCAATAGAGCCCGTTTGCCGATAATTTTCGGGATTTTAAGGGCATTTCTCTGGACAAGCCCATGCCTTTTTTGTTGAATATGCCTTCTTAGGCAGTAGGGACCCTGTGCTGATTTTGCCTGATTGAATAGGGATGGTTATAGCGGGAAATTGACGATGGAACTCATAAAACAAATTAAAGACGCGGAAAAGCAGGCCAAAGAGATCATCGAAAAGGCCGGTCAGGATGCCGCGTTGGTTTTGGAAGACGCTAAAAAACAACGTGAAGAGCTTTTCAAGCTGTCCCGGCAGCGCCGTACGGAAGCCATCGACAACGCTGTCAGCACGGCTGAACAGGACGGCATGTCAAAGGCCGACGCAATTACACAAGCCGGAGCTGAAGGAATTTCCACCCTGAAAGAGTCCGGTTCCGCGAAGATCGGCTCTTGTGTTGAGAAAGTGCTTTCACGTTTACAGCAGACCTCGTAAAACGTGACGTAAGAGACACAGAATATGTTTCTGGCCCCGCTTGAGAACCCAAAACGCTCTTGAGTTACCGAAAATAAGAACTTTAGTCAGATTAGAGACTCTGTAGGATTATCAGATGGCCATTGCATCAATGCAAAAAGTGATGATCGTTGCCCACCGCAGCCAGGCGGCGGAACTGTTGGGTGCGCTGCAGGACGCCGGTATTGTCCAGATACTGGATGCCGAGCGGGCGATGGTGACCAAGGAATGGCCGGAATTGATGGTCGAAAGCAAGCGGCATCGTTCGCTCGAAGAAACCATCGACCGGCTCAGCGACGCCATTGATTTTCTCAGGCCTTATTCGGAGAAAGACCAGACGTCTTTGTTCGCCCCGTATATCCAGGTCGATGCGGCCAAGTACGACACCATTGTCGCGCAAAAGGATTCATTGGCGTATCTTGGGCTGGTTGAACAGGTTCATGAAAAAATGGATAAACTCACCGCGGAGGCCGAAAACCAGCAGGCGCTGCTGGATAAACTGACGCCGTGGGAGACCTTGTCCGTTCCCGTTGAAGAATTGGACTGCCTGACGACTTCAACAGTGTTTGTCGGACGCATCGGCGACCAGCATTTTGAGCAGGTCTGCCAACAACTGACCGAACTGGGAGCGGCGGTCGAAAAGGTCGCTTCCGCCAATCGGATGGAGGCCTGTATTATTGTGGCCCTCAATGAGGTTGCGGCGGATGTTCAGAAGGTATTGCGGTCCGCGGAATTCGAGGCCGCCGGCTTTGAAGGTCTGTCAGGGCTCATCAGCGAAAATACATCACGCATTCGCAGCCGGCTGGCGGATATTCGGGCCGAGTTGGATGCCCACGAAACCCAGGCGAAGACACTGGCCAAAGACAAGCTTGATCTGCAGATTCTGTTTGACCATCTGCAAAATCTGCACGAGCGGATGGGTGCCCGCTCCACCGCCCCGGCGACGGATTATGCTGTTTTCTTTGAGGGCTGGGTCAAAAAGAAACAACTTTCCCGGTTGGAAAAGCTGGTCACCGGCTTTGACGCCTGCGATGTGACCGCCATCGAACCGGCCGCAGACGAAGAGCCGCCGGTCGAGATCGAAAACGGTCCGATGGCACAGCCGTTTGAATCGGTAACACGGCTTTATGGAATGCCCGCAACCTCGGATGTGGATCCGACGGTGTTTCTGGCTCCCTTTTTTGCCTTGTTCTTTGGTATCTGTCTGACGGATGCGGCCTATGGACTGGTCATGGTCGGCTTTTTGTGGTGGCTGCTGCGAAAGATCAAGGGTGATAAGAAATTCGTGATGATGCTGATTTTTTGTTCGATCACCACGGTCATTGCCGGCGCCTTAACGGGCGGCTGGTGCGGTGACATGATCCAGGCATTCAGCTTTTTCAACGGCGGCACGAAAGATGTTGTGGACACACCTTTTGAGGTGTTCCGGCAAAAACTGATGTGGTTCGACCCGATGGAAAAGCCGATGACGTTTTTCTATTTGTCGCTTGCATTGGGATATTTGCAGATTATTGCCGGTGTGTTTATTGGCTTCTGGCATAAACTCAGGCGAGGTGATATCGAGGAGGCGCTCTTCGACCATTTAAGCTGGTTTATTTGGTTGAACAGTCTGACTGTTTTCGGCTTAGGCAAAAGCGGGCTTCTGCCTTCGTGGCTGGGTACGCTTGCCGGGTTAGTTGCGATTATTCCGGCGCTGGCGATTATCCTGTTCAGCGAACGCGAAGGCGGTTGGGGTGCACGCATCGGCATGGGGCTTTACAATGTATTCAGCACGGTGTTCTATGTCGGTGATGTGCTCAGCTATATTCGACTCATGGCACTGGGAATGGTCACCGCCGGATTCGGCATGGCGATCAATCAAATTGTTCTGACGGTTATGGAAGCCGGTGTGATTGGCTGGATATTGGGTGCGATGATCTTTATCGGCGGCCATGTCTTTAACATCGCCAACTCCGCGTTGGGTTCATTTGTTCACAGTATGCGTCTGCAGTTTGTAGAATTCTTTACCAAGTTCCTGGCAGGCGGCGGAAAAGAGTTTGACCCGCTGCGGGAAAGTTATCGCTATATCGAAGTCAAAAAAGAGAAGCCGTAATCGGCTTAATCGTAAAAAAACAACCATACGAAAGTAAGAGATTTTAGAAAGGGAAAGTGAAATGGAATATGCATTAGGGATTGCTTATGTCGGAGCCGCTTTGGCAGCGTTCATGGCGGGTATTGGTTCGGCTGTTGGTATCGGTATCGCCGGCCGAAGCGCAACCGGTGTGTTAAGCGAAAAACCCGAACGCTACGGCCAGTTGTTCCTGCAGGTCGTACTTCCCGGTACGCAGGGCTTCTATGGTTTTGTGATCGCGTTCTTTGCGATGAACAAGATCGGCGAATTCGGAGACAGCTTAGACTTGATGTATTCTTTGGCAATTTTCGCTGCCTGCCTGCCGATTGCGTTTGCCGGTATGCTCAGTGCGATCCATCAGGGAAAAACCTGTGCCGCCGGTATCCTCATGACCGCCAAGCGTCCGGAGATGGCGGTGAAGGCCGGCGTGCTCTATGCGGCGATGGTGGAAGTGTATGCCGTACTGGGCTTCTTGATTTCGCTGCTGATCCTGCTGGGAATCAATCCTCCCGCCGCGGCTTAAGTCAAAAAAAACCACTAAAATATATTGGATGTTTGTGCTATGAATGCAGAACAGGTGGTACAGAAGATTCTCGCCGAAGCGAAAGCTCAGGCCGAACAGATCGTCAACGACGCGAAGGCCAAAGCCGCCGAGCAGGGGACCCAGTTGGATGCCCGGATCGCCGAGTTTGACATGAAAACAGACGAGCTGGCCAAAGACGCTGCCGAGGATAAACTCCAGCGGATGCTGGCGGGTGCACGCATGAGCAATGCCAAGCAGACGCTGGCGGCGAAAGTGGCGATTCTTGACGAGGTTTTTGAAAAAGCCAAAGCCGCTGTCAACAAACTGCCGGATGAGGCGTACCTGTCCCTGATGACAACGCTGGTCAGGCAGGCGGTTGAAACCGGCAACGAAGAGGTCATCATCGGAAAAGGCGAAAAACGCATTGATGATAAATTCGTCAGCAAGGTCAATCAGTCATTGGGTTCCGGACTAAAAGGCAATCTGCGATTGAGTTCACAGCGTGCGGATATTGCGGGCGGATTTATCCTGTCCCGCGGCAAGGTGCAGGTCAATGCCAGCACCGACGTGATGATCGAATCGCTTCGAGAGTCGATGGAGATAGAACTGTCGAAATTTCTTTTTACGTAGCGACTTGCTGGAGGAACCACGAATGGACACCAATGACCACGAATTAATTCTTAAAAGAAGAGGTGTTCGAGGTTGTGGGGTGTGCGATGGAGGTTCTGAATGAGTTAGGACACGGTTTGCTGGAAAAGCCGTATGAAAATGCTTTGGTTATTGAACTTGGGTTAAAGAGTGTTCCGGTACAGCAGCAATCTCGTTATAAGCTGATGTATAAAGGCGTACAGGTTGGTGAATATGTTCCGGACTTGGTGACGCATGAAAAACTGGTTGTGGATACAAAAGTAATTGATCGAATTAGCAGTCACGAATTAGGACAGGTGATGAACTACTTGAAAATCACGAATTTGAGAGTAGGCCTTATTCTGAACTTCAAACGGTCAAAACTCGAGTGGAAAAGAATTGTTCTTTAGAAAATACGAGTTAAAGATGAATGGAACTGGATACTAATGTTCTGTATTAGTGTATGTTCGTGTCCATTCGTGGTTCTTTCTAAACAGTAAGTACACTGAAAACGGATATTGAAATTGGCAGCTGCTTTAAAAAACGAGATTAATTTTTATCGATACCCGCCGACGGGTCAGGAGGATTGGCGATATGCCTATCCGACCGCGAAGGTGCGCGTGCTGGAGTTGTCGATGATTCCGCGGAGTACCTTTGTCGATATGGCCAAAGCCGCTTCGTTTGCCGAAGCAGCGGAGTTGCTGGCCGGAACGGACTATACTGTTGAGGCGACGGCCGATTCAGCACAGATCGAACAAATGCTGATGGCCCGCAGGACAGAAGCGCGCGATCTGTTCGCCGATCTGATGCTGGACGAAGATATTGTAACGTTCCTGCGTGCCCGTGAGGATTTTGCGAATATGCGGCTGGCGATTCGCCGCATTGTGACCGAGCGGCCACTGGGACTGGATTACAGCAACGAAGGCAATGTTCCCGCGGAGGAGTTTGAAGAAATATTCGAACAGGAATACTACGAACGCCTGCCCGTCTATCTTCAGGAAGCGGTCGAGGCCGCCGTCCTGGGATACTATGAAAGCAAGGATATCCGCCGGATCGATTATGAGATCGATCGGTGCGAAGCAAAATGGCGGCTCGAGCAGGCCCAAAGCATTGACAGCACTTTTGCGATATCGATCGTGCGGCTGCGGATTGATCTGAGCAATATCCGTACAATGCTTCGCTTAAAGATGGCCGAGCGGGAAGATCAGACGCAGTTTTTTATCCCCGGCGGATTTGTTGACAGTGATAAGTTCAAGCAGGGTCTGGATACCGGCTATGAAGCGATGGCCCAGCTGTTTTTCGCGACGCCGTATTATGAATTACTGGAGGCGGCGATGCCGTATCTTCGCGATGAAAAATCTTTTCTGAAGCTGGAAAAAGAGTGCGAAGATTTTGTGAAGGGATTCTTGAAGACGACCCGAAGCATCGCGGCCGGCCCGCAGCCGGTCGTGGCGTATTTTCTAATGAAAGAGGCCGAGATACGAACGGTGCGAATGGTCCTGACCGGCAAAAAGAACAGCTTGGCGAGCCAGCTCATTCTCGACCGTCTCGGCGAATGGATACAATGATGAAAAACAACGAATTAACACTAAAAAAATAATTCGTGTGTATTCGTGTTTATTAGTGGTTCAATAAGAAAGGACAGAAATGGAAGGTAAAGCGGCGGTATTAGGCAGTGCGGATTTCGTGATGCCCTTTTCGGCGCTGGGTCTGGATACATTCCCGACCGAGCCGGATGCGGAGCAGGTTCAGGAAACAGCCGCTTCCATTTTGAAACAAAAATATGCCCTGGTGGTGGTGGCCGAAAATATTGCCCGTTCGGCGCAGGAGATCTTTGAGGAAAAGGCCCGTTCCGCCACGCCGTGTGTGATCGTCGTGCCGTTTACGACTGAGCCGGAAGGCATTGCGACAGAAGCTTTGGGTAAAATGCTGATAATGGCAACAGGAATTAATATTCTTAAAAATTAAGAATCTATCATTAAAAAGGTTTTGTGATGGCTGAATTCAAAAATGGGAAAATAATTAAGGTGGCAGGCCCGGTGGTCATGGCCGAAGGTATGATTGGTGCCCGTATGTATGATGTGGTTCGTGTGGGCAAAGAAAACCTGATCGGCGAGATCGTGGAACTGCAGGGTGATCGTGCCAGCGTCCAGGTCTATGAAGACACGGTCGGTATCGGTCCCGGCGAAGAAGTGGTCAATACCGGCGCTCCGTTGAGCGTGGAGCTGGGACCGGGTTTGATCTCCAGTATTTATGACGGCATTCAGCGTCCGCTGGACCAACTCGTCGAGGCCCAGGGCAACTTCATCAAACGCGGCAGTGACATTCCCGGCCTGCAGCGCGACACAAAGTGGCACTTTACCCCGACGGTTGAAAACGGCGCCGAAGTCTCCGAAGGCGACATTGTCGGTGAGGTTATCGAGTCCACACTGGTCAACCATAAGATCATGATCCCGCCGCGTGTGTCCGGCAAACTCGAAGGACTGTCCGAAGGCGATTATACGGTGGATGAAGTGATCGGTACCGTGACCGATGCCAATGGCAACAAGACCGAACTGAAGCTGATGCAGAAATGGCCCGTTCGTCATCCCCGACCGAACGCCCAGCGCTTGACGCCGAACCAGGTACTGGTCACCGGTCAGCGTGTGGTTGATGCATTCTTTCCGCTGGCTCGCGGCGGCACCGCTTGTGTGCCGGGTCCGTTCGGCACGGGTAAAACCGTGGTCCAGCACCAGCTGGCCAAGTGGATCGATGCGGATGTCGTGGTCTATGTCGGCTGCGGCGAACGCGGCAACGAAATGACCGATGTGCTCAGAGAGTTTCCGGAACTGATCGACCCGCATTCGGGCGAGCCGCTGATGAAACGTGTTGTGCTGATCGCCAATACCTCCGATATGCCGGTTGCCGCGCGTGAAGCGAGCGTTTATACCGGCATTACCATTGCCGAATACTTCCGCGACATGGGTTACTCGGTCGCACTGATGGCCGACAGTACCAGTCGATGGGCCGAGGCCATGCGTGAAATCTCCACCCGCCTGGAAGAAATGCCCGCCGAAGAAGGGTACCCGGCGTATCTGGGTGCACGAATCGCGTCGTTCTACGAGCGTGCCGGGCTGTGCGAATGCAGCGGTTCGCCGACCCGTCAGGGTGCGGTTTCGGTGATCGGTGCGGTCAGCCCGCCCGGCGGCGACCTGTCCGATACCGTGGTACAGGCGACGCTTCAGGTGGTCAAGGTGTTCTGGTCATTGCAGGCCCGACTGGCTCAGCAGCGTCACTTCCCGGCGATTGACTGGCTGACCAGTTACTCGTTCTACAAACAATACATCGCCGATTCGTTTGAAGACAAGGCGATGGGTAAGGAATTCGCGGACATGATGCAGCAGATGATGACCCTGCTGGAGCAGGAATCGCAGTTGATCGAGATCGTGCGTCTGGTCGGCGCCGAATCCATCAGCGCTCAGGACCGTATGACGCTGGAAACCTCCAAGAGCATCCGCGAGGACTTCCTGCACCAGAACGCGTTCCATAAGATCGATACCTTTACGCCGATTGAAAAACAGCACGAGATGATCAAGCTGATCCTGCATTTCCATCAGGCCGGTCTGATGGCGATCGAGCAGGGTGTCGATACCGCTGACATCTTTAAGCTGGGCGTGCGAGAGGATATTGCCCGTTGTAAATATCTCGAAAATGATAAGGTCGAGCAGGTCGCCGCGATCAAAGATGTCGTGGATCAGCAGGTCAAAGAACTGCACGCGGGTGTAACCAGTTAGACAATGTAGTCGTTCACGGTAAAGGAACCACGAATGAACACCAATAAACACCAATTAAAAACGAAACCAAAGAGGACGGAGCAGTGGTGGGGAAATCCTGTTCATCCTGTCTAAAAATGATTAGTGAAAATTCGTGTCTATTCGTGGTTCTTTTTTGTGAACTCTTATGGGATGCGACGAAAACAGAGAATAGTTTCAGTAAAGCCATAAACGGGAGTTTAAGATGTTAAAAGAGTACAAAACGGTTTCCGAGATTTCCGGCCCGCTGATGATGGTCGAGGGTGTCGAAGACGCCAAGTTCGGCCACATGGTGGATATCGAACTGGGCGACGGAACCATGCGCCACGGCCAGATCCTTCAGGTCGAGGGCGATAAGGTTATGGTGCAGGTGTTTGAGGGTACCTCGGGGATCAACGTCAGTCATACCACGGTTCGCTTTTTGGGAAAGCCCATGGAGTTGGGTGTTTCGCCGGACATCCTTGGCCGCGTGTTCAGCGGCACGGGTGTCCCGATCGATAAAGGCCCGGCCATCATCCCCAAGATGAAAATGAACATCAACGGTAACCCGATCAACCCCTATGCGCGGGACTATCCGAACGAATTCATCCAGACGGGCATCAGCACGATTGACGGCTTGAACCCGCTGGTACGCGGACAGAAACTGCCGATCTTCTCCGGTTCGGGTCTGCCGCACGATGAGATTACGGCCCAATTGGCACGGCAGGCCACCGTTCGCGGCAAGGGCGAATCGTTTGCGGTTGTGTTCGCGGCAATGGGCATCACCTTTGACGCGGCACAGTTTTTCATTAACGATCTGACCAACACCGGCGCGATCGAACGAGCGGTGTTGTTTATTAACCTCGCCAACGACCCGGCGATCGAACGAATTTCCACCCCGCGCGTGGCACTGACCGCCGCGGAGTATCTGGCGTTTGAAGAAGATATGCATGTACTGGTGATTCTCAACGATATGACCAACTATTGTCAGGCACTGCGTGAGATTTCCGCCGCCCGTAAAGAGGTTCCCGGTCGGCGTGGTTTCCCGGGCTATCTTTATACCGACTTGGCGACGATCTATGAACGAGCGGGCCGCGTTAAAGGTAAAACCGGTTCGATCACGATGGTTCCCGTTTTGACGATGCCCGAAGATGACAAGACCCACCCGGTGCCGGACTTGACCGGTTATATCACCGAGGGCCAGATCATCATGAGCCGCTCGCTGCACCGTAAGGCGGTTTCGCCGCCGGTGGATGTCATGCCGTCGCTGTCGCGTCTGAAAGACAAGGGCATCGGCCCGGACAAAACCCGCGAGGACCATGCGTCGCTGTATAATCAGCTCTACGCCGGTTATGCCCGCGGCAAGGAGGCCCAGGAACTGGCGACCATTCTTGGCGAGGCGGCATTGAGCGAAGAGGATCAGAAGTATATGCGGTTTGCCAATGAGTTCGAGGGCCGCTATATCTCGCAGGGCTATTATGAAAACCGCGATGTGATCCAAACGCTCGATCTGGGCTGGGAACTGCTGAGCATGTTCGACGATGTCGAGCTGAAACGAATCGACAAAGAGCTGATCGATAAGTATATGCCCCAGTTCAGAAAGAAATAATTTTACCATGAAGAACTTGAAGGACATGAAGTTTTTATATATATTATTTCTTCATGCTCTTCATGAACTTCATGGTTAGATTTTCTCTGTGTTCTCTGTGGCAAAAAATCGAAAATCGAAAATTGGCAATAGGAAATAACCCGTGCTTCAGAATGTAAACGCGACACGGATGGAATTGCTCTCACTGCGAAAGCGGGTGGGCTTGGCGCTGCGCGGTCACCGGCTGCTCAGTGAAAAGCGGGACGAGA
>JBDLJN010000107.1:0-10422 GCA_039714335.1 Planctomycetota bacterium | reverse complement strand
ATTGTTGCCGTTAAAGAGCGGGGAAATTGAAAACTGTCAGTATCCATATTGATTTCTACATCAACAGTACCCCCTTCTATTTGCCATTTTGTAAACCTCAGATTCTGTGTTGCGATAGTTTTCGGGTACTCATCCGGTTTAATCTCTTTAAACTGGTTGCCTACCTGTTTGTAATACCTAAGCCTAAACTTAAACCTCTCATCGTTTTCGGGATCTAAAATGATCGCATATAGTGTGTCATCATGGACTCGTAGCGATTTAAGACCACCAATTACTTCCCAATGAATCTCATTGCCTTTCCACAGTATTACGATCTCGAACTTTCCATTCCAGCCTTTGAACAAACCTTTCGGCAATCCAGTTGCAAGATCGCTATCAGGAAGAAGTTTTATTGATTTGAAGGCCAAAAACTCTCTCGGTCGTATCTCGGCATATTCTACTTTCTCTTTTCCATGCACGAACAAATTTCTTTTGCCGGCCTTGTATTCGGCAACCTTTTTTTCGATACGCTCTTGAGTTGCTTTTGCTTCCTCCATCTTCTGCTTCAATTTGTCATTGAAGCCCTTAGTATCCCCTGACTCTTGTTCGTATATGATCTTTGTCAGTTTGATCGGTTTATATTCTGCAATATATTCTTCACAAATTTTTCTTATAGCATCCCGATCGAGAGAGATTTCATGATATTCTTTGCCGGTCATGAGTTGACACCATATCATAGCGGTCAAAGAATCGTCAAACCAACTTGCCTTGGGGTTCAGATTAATCGCCAATATTACACCGTTAATGTTAATGTTTTTATGTATATCACTAAACCACAGATTCTGAGTTGCGATCGATTTTGGGTACTCATCTGGTACAATCTCTCTAAATTCATTTTCTTCTTGTCTATAAAATCGGAACCTCCAGTTCTGGCGATCTGTTTCTCGATCAAATCCAATCATATAGAGAGTGTCCTGGTAAACCCTCAGTGAGATCGGAACATCAACCCCTTTCCAATGAATCCTGTTTTCCTTCCAGGGAATGATAACTTCAGAACTGCCATCCAGATCGTCCGGGAACATATCTGGATGCAAAGAATGTGCAAGCTCAGGATCAAGTACTGTGTCGCATTGTTCAAAGGCCAGAAACTCATCGGGACTTATCTCAGCATATTCGACCCATTTAATCTGAACCGTCCATTGCCTTTTGCCTGACTTAACCTCTTTCAGAATTTTTAAGGCCGCCTTGTATTGTTCACTTTGCTGAATTATCTCATTGGCCTCACGCAGAACCCGGTCGCCTATCTCTTGAAAGGTTTCTTCGCAGGGTTGTATCTTACCATCCGTGACATCGCTCTCCGCCTTTTTAGTCTCTCCATTTTGAACAGATTCTGTGCCGTTATCTTTATTATCACAACCCAAAGAAATCGTAATTGGAATTAGCATGACATACAAAAGCAATCGTTTTACGGTCATTGTGATCTCCTTGAAAGTTATTTCTCCAGATGCCCATTCTACCTCTTTGCCCATAATCAAGCAAGGGGTATTCTAAACTCATCGCATTTCTTTTCTTTTATAATGAGTTGCCGAGGTAATCAGTGGTCTACTTGTGATACCCCCATTCTACTGCTCTGTCCTCAGTCAAGCAAGATACTCTATGGCAATAATTTGGTGTGGATTCGTGTCTATTCGTGGTTCTTATTTTTGCGGGTGCCGCGATACATTTCGTATTTCAACAGGCGACATTCGATGCTGGCGTTGTAGAAAGGGATCTTTCGGCTGGTTCGCAGGCCGACTTTTTTGCCCAGTTGGGGGTTTCCGGTAAAGACATAACCCGTATACCCCGCACATTTTTGTTTGAAGAAATCACCGATACGCCCGTAGGTTTCTTCCAGTTCTTTGAGTTCGCCCAGCCGCATCCCGTATTCGGGATTCATGACGATAATGCCATCTGCGTCCGGTTCAATAGGGGTGTCGGCAAAGTCGCACACCTTAAAATCGATCAGGTGGTCCACACCGGCGGTCATCGCGTTTTTTTGAGCTGCACGGACCGCATCAGGGTCAATATCGGTGGCGATGATCCGGGCGGGCTTGAATTCGGCCTTGCCGCGTTTTTTGCTTTGCTTGCCGGCCTCGGTTCGCATCTGCTGCCAGGCGGGTTCATCGTGCAACTTGGTGTGCATAAAGCTGTAGTTGGACCGCATCAGGCCCGGCACGCGACGCGATGCGATCAGAGCGCCTTCGATAGCGAGTGTTCCGCTGCCGCACATCGGGCAGATCAGCGGTTGTGAGCCGTCATAGCCGGTCGTGAGGATGATTGCCGCGGCCAGCGATTCACGCAGGGGGGCTGCGCAGGGGATTTTGCGATAGTTGCGGTCCGAAACTTTCTGGCCAGACGTGTTCAGATAGATCCAGCATTTGTCGTTTTTCCAGTAGGCCTGAACCACGACATTGCCGCGTTCCTTGCCGGAGTTGGGTCGGGCGCCGGTTTTCTGCATAATCCGGTCCACAATGGCATCCTTGATCTTGAGATTGGCGAACATGGTGTTTTCAATCGTCGGTGTTTCAATGCGGCCGATCACGCAGACGAACTCCTCCGGCGAAATTATTTCCTCCCACCCCAGGGCGGTGACTTCGTTGTATAACTGGTCAGGATTGCGGCAGTCAAAATGTTTTAAAAGATACAGCACATTAAACGCAGTGCGAAGATGCAGGTTCAGTTTCATACAGTCGTACAGGTCCCCGGCGATCTCCACGCCCGTTTCATGGGCAGAGTTGACTCTAAAACCCAGGGACTCGACTTCGCCCCGGAGGATATCCGACAACCCTTTGGCACAGGTGACCATGATCGTACTTTTATCGTTTGCATTCATCCGGCACATCATAGCCGCCGCCGCCGATTAAAGCCACTAAAAAGCAAAATGCGGCATTGACAAGGCTGATTTAGATGCTTATATTGAATCGGACAAAGGAGATATTATTAAGGCGGAGATCAAATAAGGAGGCCTCATATGATTAAGTTTCGTTGTCCACATTGCGATCAGAAGCTGGGAGTTCCGGATGAATATGCCAACCGTCGTATCCGCTGCAGCAAGTGTAACGAACCCAGCCGTGTCCCCGCTCCTGCAGAACCGGCTTCCACAGATGCAGTATTGCAGCAGAAGGCCGCATCTGCCGCCGCATCAAAGACACACAAGCAAATGGACGCGGAAGAGTTATTTGTACAGAACAAACAGGATTCCGTAAATATCCAGTTGCAGACATCCCCCAAACCACTGGATCCACCCGATGAGATGGGTGATATTGACGAACTGGAAATGATAGAGGAGGCATCCAACCGGGAGGCAATACGGCAGGCCCGAAAAATACAGCGGCAAAAAAAACAGGCTCACGCTTCTGCCCGGGAGCCCAATAAGCGTGATCGTCGTAAGCAAAAAGAAGAACATGGCAGCGGCGGGGGATTTCAACTTTCAGCGATGATCGATCTTGTGCCGGATGTCTTACGCATACCGCTGGGAATAGTGGCCTCCGCTGTCAGTATCGGGGTGATGGTTGCTGTCTGGGTATTTGCCTCTCGGGCTGCTTCTAATGCGTTGGGTTTTATTGCATTGTTTGTTCCACTGGCTGGCGCGGCGGGGCTTCGATTGTTTGCGGTCAATCGAACATTTCTCCTGGCCTTACTGGGAACGGTGATCGGTGGGTTGGGGATTGCCGCAGGGAAGGCCGCGATTGCCAAATATGTCGTGATTCCCTATTGCCATGAACAGGCTAACAAGGAGGTGCTGGTCGATCTGGGATCTTTGCTGGCCGATGAGCGATATCAGTTGGGACAGGGCAACAGCGCTAAATTTGTTGCTCAGGACGGTGATTTTATGGAGAGCATTGCATTGATCTCTCTCGTTGATGATGAATTGGCCGATCCGAAGACCGCCCGGAAATGGGTGCTGCATATTCTGCTGGCATCGAACAAAACAAATATCTATGCGCATCTGATGTCCGTGCTGGGTTCGGGGCCGGATGCTCCCCCTCGGCCGAAAATGGAAGATGAGGACGAGGCCCTGTTTGAGTTGGCCTCTAATCGCTTAACTGAATGGTACGAACAGGAATTGGAATTACGCAAAGCTCGCCAATATTTTGCTGCCTTGAATTGCATTTCGGTGCAGGCCAATCTGCAGCGGTTGCTGGAAAAGCCAGATACAGCGTTCAAGTTTGCCATTTTGGATACGCTGGGACTATTTGATGCGCTGTGGATTCTGTTGGGCATGGGATTGGCCTATTTGACACTCGCGATGGACTAAACATCGGTCTGTTTGTGGGGGTTTAAAACACAGGAAATAGTCTTTTTCTGTTTGCAAATTACCCGCAACTTGGTAGTATTCCGATATGATAAAGGGAGTTAGTCGCATAATCAGATGGGGTTTCAGGGCATTTAAGCGGTGGGGTACTCCTTTTTTCCTGGGCATCGCTGTTTCAATTATCTGCTTTTTATCTTTGAATGCTGTGATGGAACCGTTTTCAAAAAATACGTACTGCGGCACGGCCTGTCACGAAATGAATACCGCCTACCAAACTTGGGAACTCTCTCATCACGCCGCCAATGCCGATGGGATTCGTGTGGACTGTATTCAGTGCCATCTTCCCCCCAAGGAGGACTACTTTACACACTTGGCTGCCAAGTCGCGGGCCGGGGCGAAGGATATGTATATGCATCATTTCGGCCCTGAGTATGATGTTGAGACTATTCGACAAGAAGTGCTGGAAAGAGTGTCCAATGAAACCTGTACGCACTGTCACGATGATTTATTGATTAAGCCCAGCGATGCCAAGGCAAGGGAAGCTCATTTAGCGGCTCAGCAGGAGCCGGACAAACCCGAAAATAAATGTACGGCCTGTCATGAAGATGCGGGTCACAAACGAAATACCAAACTCTATTCTCCATAGCGAGATAAGGAGGCACACATGAAAGCGATGAAGCAAGTGAAATTAGCGGCGACGGCGTTTCTGGTTTTTACGGCGGCGATTACTTATCACGCCCATTGTGCCGACGCGGAATCCGAGACCAAGCCACTGCAGTTGAAAGAGTTTAAAGTTGACCGAAAGGTTTCCGCCGAGGCCAAAGAATGTATCGATTGCCATGCGACCGAAAGCCGGGGGATCGTGGCCGACTGGGCCGAAAGCCGTCATGCCCACATCAATGTAACCTGTCTGGATTGTCATGCCGCCGGCGCCGCTGATTCGGATGTCAGCAAGGTACATTTTGAGCATGATAAGACCCCTGTCAGCACGATTGTCTCACCGAAGGATTGTTCCCGCTGCCATCCTTCTGAAGCGGCTGAATATGACCGCAGCAAGCACGCCCAGACACTGCCGCTGATCTGGAAGATCGATCCGTGGATGAATGACGGAATGAATAACAGCACTGAGCGCACCACCGGGTGTTACCACTGTCACGGCAGCATTGTAAAGATCGAAGACGGCACCTATGATCCGGACACATGGCCGAATGTGGGTGTGGGCCGTATCAATCCCGACGGCAGCAAGGGCAGTTGTTCAAGCTGCCATACGCGGCACAAATTCTCTGTCGCCGAAGCCCGCAAGCCGGAGGCGTGTGGACAATGTCATCTGGGGCCGGATCATCCGCAGATCGAAATTTATCATGAATCCAAACATGGAGCGATCTATGCCGCCGAAGGCGATGACTGGAAATGGGATTCAGCACCCGGTACCTGGACGGCGGGGGTGGATTACCGGACGCCGAGTTGTTCGGTCTGCCATATGTCCGAGGTCAACGGTGTTGCCGCGTCCCATGATGTGACTGAACGTCTCGCCTGGGAAACACAGGCGCCGTTGACGGTGCGGCCGTCGGAGTTTAAGCCAATGCCGGCGAAGACGGATTGGAAAGTTGAACGCAAAAAAATGGAAACGGTCTGTCTGGCCTGTCATTCACCGGCCTGGACCAAAGGGCACTTTGACCACCTCGATGCGGCGGTTGAAAACTACAATGAAGTTTACTTTAAGCCCATGAAGAAGCAGATTGACGAACTCTATGAAAAGAAGCTCCTCAGCAAGGACAAAAACCTCGATGAAAAGCTCGAATATGACATGTATGAGTTGTGGCACCATGAGGGCCGTCGTGCCCGATTCGGAGCGGCGATGATGGCGCCGGATTATGCGTGGTGGCACGGTTTTTATGAGCTGAAAAAACGCTGCCTCGAGATGGAGGAGCAGATCGAAGAAGTGTTGGAATCCGGAAAACCCGCCAGAGTCCATACCATCAAAGGAGCGACCGGCGATACAACAAAACCAAAATTCGATTAAGGATCTTTATCGAATATTTATTACATCATCTTACGACAGGGCCGGATGACAGGATATGGATATCTGCTGTCACAGATGCGACTTGGCAATCTCTTGATTTTGGATAGTCCTTATGGAAAATAAAAAATAGAAATTTTTTTGTAACTTATCCCGAACATCTGACACTGAATGGGTGTAAAGACAATCAGCAATGAATGTTGTATGGTGTCCCTGAAAAGGATCCCCCGGTAATTCCGGGTGTATCATAAATGGGGTGGAATAAAACCGTGTTTTAGGGATTGCTTTGAACCAGGAAAATTAATTGTAAATACAGAAAGGGTGTATCATGAAGACAAGAATTGCAACATTAGCGATCGTATTATTTGTACTGGGAATTGTTGTTTCGACTTCAACGGCGGCTGTTACATGCTCAAAGTCGGACTGTTCCATCGTCGCCGACTCACAATCGCAGGCACAGGAAATGAAGTGCGGCGAAAAGGGTTGCGGCCAGAAGAAAGAAGGATGTAAGAAGTCCGACAGTTGCGATAAAGACTGTGACAAGAGCGATTGTAAAAAAAAGGAAGGTTGCCAAAAGGGCAAAGGAAGCGGTTGTCAAAAGAATAAAGCCGCTGGAAAGGGTTGTCAAAAAGGCAGCTCCTGCAAAAAATAACGCAGCTTTAAAGCCAGAAAAGTCTCAAGCCCCGAATCGTATATTCGGGGCTTTTTTTATGCAAAAATGAATTACCGAGATAACCTGTTACATTGTTTTATAGCGTGGCCCGCCGGTTGGCTCCGGTACGGTCCAGCGGATGTTGTCATACGGGCACTTCCGCTGACAGGTCTTGCAATGCAGGCAGTTTGACGGATTGGCCGGTTTGGGGCATCCCTGGATATCTTCATACACACCCGCCGGACAGAACGTAATACATGGCGCACCAAACTTGCCCAGGCACTTTTCTGTGCAGATTGTTTCGTCATCAATCAGCAGATGGCAGGGTTCTTCCTCACGGTGTTCAGTTGCGGCAACGGCGGTAAATGCATCTTTGTCGTACTTAACCGAAGGACGCAGGCGATACTTTGCCGCGGTCATTGTTTCGTAGTCCGGTTCGATTTTAAATTTCGGCAGCCATCCACCCAGGACCGACAGCGGCATCCCAAATAACGGCCCGAACTTAGCGACGGTCTGACGGAAGTTTTTCGCTGTTTCCATCTCTTTGATGACGCCGGCGTCATTGAGCCGCTTTGTGTAAATCCGAGCCAGTCCCTTCGGAGCATCCAGTCCTTCCGCGATGGCATCCGCCGCCGCGATGCCCGATTCAATGGCGTTGTGCAGTCCTTTGATCTTGCACATATTGACAAAGCCCGCACTGTCTCCGAGCAGCAGCACGTTGCTTCGTCCGATAGTTCCCAATTCCGGATAGCGGGGGACCGCGCAGAGTCCGCCTTCGGGGATCATCTTGGCGCCTGCCTCAGTGATGGTGCCGCCGTCAATAAACTGCTTGACGAATCGATGCTCTTTGAAGCGGGTCAGAGCATCCTGCGGATTAAAGTCGCAGTACTTAAAATCCAATCCCACGATCATGCCAACGGCGATGTGGTTGTCGCCCATTGGGTACATAATGCCGCCGCCGAACATCGCCGGGCCGATCACCGGCGTCCAGATGGGGTAGCCCATCGCATGAACGACGCGGCCGGAACCGAATTTCTTATATTGTTCGTCACTGACGCGGATCAATTCCTTAACGCCAATGGAGAAAAGCTGATTTGCGTCTCGAACAAGCCCTGCCTTTTCAATGAACTTTTCGGCCAGCAGTCCGTCGCACCCTTCTGCGAGGATGACAGTTTGCGCTGTAATGACTTCACCGGCGAGGTAATTGCGTTCCTTGGCGCCTTCTTTATTCAGACCCTGATCGACGAGTTTGACACCTGTGGCGATGTGTTCGGATTCATCCCAGAGAATATCCTCGGCGGAAAATCCATGAAGCACTTCGACACCGAGCGAGGCGGCGACTTTGCTAAGCCATGTTGTAAGTTTGCTGACAGAACAGATATAGTCCCCGCTGTGGGCCATCTGGCCGAATGCCAGCTTGAAGGCCTTGGCCATTTTGATTGCGATTTCAATGGGTAATGCGAGCTTATTGCCCAGCAGGAACATAACGTCGTCCTTGTTGACCTTGCTGAGCAGTACACCCTTTGTATCGTCCGAGTCGACCCATTCCGGGTCAATTGGATCCATGAGTTTGGCAATCGCACCGGGTTCCAGCACGGCCCCGGAAAGGTTATGGTTGCCGGGGCCGACGGCTTTATCGATAACGACGACATCCAGATCGGGTTTTTGCTTTTTGAGAGTGATCGCCGCTGCCAGTCCCGCAGGGCCTGCCCCGACAATCAAAACCGATACATTGGTATATTCCTGCATATTTAATTCCCGTATTATTATCGTATTGTTTTTTTACCCGGCTTTGATCGCCTCGACCAGTTCAGGAACGATCTGCTCGGCGTTTCCGATGAGATAATAGTCACATTGTTTAAAGATCGGTGCGTGATGGTCCAGGTTAATGGCAACAATCGTTTTACTGTTTGCGACACCGATCATATGCTGAATAGCACCCGAGATGCCGATAGCAATATATAAATCCGGGCCGACAGCGGTTCCGGTTTGTCCAACCTGATGAATGCGTTCGGTATAACCTTGTTCAACGGCCGTGCGTGATGCTCCCTGTTCAACGGAGATGCCGAGTTTTTCGCTGAGAGCACCGCAGAGCTTAGTAACCATTTGATGGTAGCCCTCACGGTTCTGCAGGCCTCGGCCGCCGCTGACGATCGCATCACTGTCAAAATTGACTTGGCCATGTGCCTTTTCCGTTCGGAGAATTTTTACGCTCAGGTCGCTGGTTGCAAATTCAACGGGATGATCGATCACCTGGCCGGTTCGCGTTGGATCAAAGTTTAGCCGCTTCATCACGCCGGGGCGCGCGGTGGCCATCTGGCATGAGGAGTCTTTCGTGCAAATCGTTGCCATGACATTGCCGCCCAAGGCCGGACGCGTCTGCATCAGGACGGCGATCTGTCCCCTTCGGCTGCTGTCACGGATGTCCAGTCCTGTGCAGTCGGCAGTCAGCCCACAGCCGACGCGATACGATACCATCGGCGCCAGCACCCGACCCTGCGGCGTTGCGCCGTACAGTATAATCTGCGGCTGATATTTCATATAGACATCGGAAACCGCCTTGCGGTATGAATGGGGGTCGAAATTTTTCAATAGAGGATCTTCGATCACATAGACCTTATCGGTACCGGCGCCAATCAAGGCATCGGTCATGGAACGTATAGCATGTCCGACCAGCACGACGCCGACATGCACCTCCAATGAATCCGCCAGTTCACGGGCCTTGCCCAGCAGCTCAAATGTTGCGGCACTCAGTTCGCCCTCAGCATGCTCTGCCATCACCCAGACATCGCCGTGGTACTCGGGCGTTGTCAGTTTCAGTCCCTCCAGCATATCATCGAGAGCTTTTTTATGGAATGAAATGGCCTCATCGGCGAGGATACTCTCTTTTGCATCCTCACGGATCGCGTCCAGGTCGGAAAGATTGAGTTCTTTGAGTTTGGCCGCGAGTATCTTGTAATCCTCCACTTCCTTGGAGGTTCCTTCGTAGTGCCGGTCAAAGGCATCTTGCCGTTTTTGCGGCAGGACATATCCGGTTTCTTTCCGGGTGTGCGACGCATCGGCTTGATCCTTCTTGCCTTTCATATCGAGAATGATGTTGGCCAGTTCTTCAACGGACTCGACATGCTGGCACTTGCGTGTGGTTTTACCTGGCGGGAATACGCGGATCACACGAGTCTTGGAACCTTTAACGCCCATAGCCGTGGCTTTAACATCGTCGGGGCCCCACTGGATTAACGTGGTCTGGTTGCTTTTGCGTGTGCGCGCAAATGAGGCAAATAATTGATGCTCATATTTGGCCACAGTGATAACGGCTGGCTTGTGCAAGGGTTCAACGATCTGACACCCCCCGGTGATAATGCGGGTAAATGTAAACTGCCCGTTATTTAATTCCACGTCCGTTGCATAAGGTATACAGGGGATGTCCAGTTCTTCGGCCATCTGCGCCGGGACCTGCGCGGTGTCGCCGTCAACAGA
>JBDLJN010000106.1:0-10446 GCA_039714335.1 Planctomycetota bacterium | reverse complement strand
GCCGCCGTTACACCGGTTCCGCACGAGATCAAGGGACAGGGACTGTATGCCTATGTTACACTCGTCGAGGGCGTTGAAGAAAGCGACGCACTCAAGAAAGAGCTGGTCATGCATGTCCGCAAGGAGATCGGCCCCATCGCCGCTCCGGAAGCGGTTCAGTTTGCACCGGCACTGCCGAAGACTCGTTCGGGCAAGATCATGCGTCGAATCTTGCGTAAGATCGCTGAAAAGCAGACTGACAATCTCGGTGACATCTCCACGCTGGCCGACCCCAGTGTCGTAGAAAAGCTGATCGCCAACCGCGGCGAATAGTTTCGCCTGTTTTTAAGGATAACGCCGGACACGTTGGAAAATACGTGTCCGGCATTTTTTTAATTTTGAAAGGGATTACAAATGTCTGAACAAAAAGTCATGAACCGCTGGCTGGTGGTCGTTGGGGGAATTCTCATCCAACTTTGCCTTGGTGCAATCTATGCCTGGAGCGTTTTCACAAAGAAGATTACAATCGCTACTGAAGACGGTGGGCTGTATGGATTTGACGCAAAGCAAGCCGCATGGGTGTTTTCCGCAGGACTGGCGAGTTTTGCACTTGTCATGGTTTTGGTGGGTCCATGGGCCAAACAGAAACCCCGTTTAGCGGCCGCTCTTGGAGGAATTGTTCTTGGTACAGGTTACATTCTCGGCGGCTTTCTCGGCAGTACATTTCTCGCACAACTGATTTGCATCGGCCTTATTGGCGGTGCCGGTATCGGCATTGCCTATGTCGTTCCAATCGCGGTCGGCATTAAATGGTTTCCCGATAAAAAAGGTATGATAGCGGGACTCGGTGTTGCGGGTTTTGGCTTTGGTGCAACACTGTGGGTTAAACTGGCCGGAAGCTGGTTTGGTGGCTTATTGAATACAACCGAAATCTTTGGCCTCCCCGGTGTCCAGAGTGTATTTGTGATCTATGGCGCCGCCTTTTTGGCAATCGTCCTGATTGGCTCGATCTTTATGGTTGACCCACCTAAGGGCTATAAGCCGGCAGGATGGGAGCCACCCGCCCCAACAGATACCGGGGCAGCAGGCAATATTGACTTGTCAAGTCGTCAAATGCTCAAAACACCTCAGTACTATATGCTGTTGACAATGTTTATCGGATCGGGTCTGGCGGGTTTAATGGTCATTTACTGCATCCGCTTGTTCGGGGTTGACGCTCTTCAGGCATCCGGCGCTACAACAGACACTGCGGCCGCCGGAGTGATTGCCGGAACCGCAATGGCATGGTACGCCATTTTGAATGGTCTTGGCCGAATAATCTGGGGAACCGTCTCCGATAAAATCGGTCGTAAAATCGCACTGTTTCTGATGTGCCTGTTCCAAGGCATTATTATGCTTGCCTTCCTGAAAATGGGCGGAAGCAAAGCCGGTTTGATTGCCGGAGCATGCATCATTGGATTTAACTTTGGCGGCAACTTTGCCCTCTTCCCAACGGCAACCGCAGATTTCTTTGGAACAAAGAATATGGGGCCGAATTACGGCTGGGTCTTTTTGGCATATGGCGTTGCAGGAATTGCCGGACCTCAAGTTGCAGGCTACTTCAAAGACGCGGCACAAACATCGGGAACCGGCGTCGCAGCATGGAATACACCTTTCATCATCGCTGGTGTGGCCTGCCTTGCGGCGGCGGTCATCGCTTTGCTGCTCAAACCAGTCGATCATGCCAAAATTGAAGCCACAACCTAAAACACAATGTTCCACACAATTGTTCTTATAAAAAAACGGCTTGCAGTTTAAAACTGCAGGCCGTTTTTAATTTCGCAAAATAAGCGAGGGGCTTGATCCTATATTAAACGGTATTGGTATAAATGGCGCTGCCATGTCAGAATTAGATAAAAAAATATCAGAAATCTATAAAAAATGATATTTTACACCCCCCTTTTTTGTATCAAAATGCAACCCCATTAAGCCCGCTATTTATCTTCCCTGCTGACCTGCTCTGGCCGTTTATCATACCTCAAAACGAGCGGGCTATTTGATGATGTCGAGATTTTCCTGCAAAACGCGGATATTTTCCTGTGCCTGCTCTTCCGGAAGGATCTGCCTGTAGAGCGACAGGGCCTCATCGTTTCTGCCCATCAGGGCCAGGGCGGTTGCCATATTGGAACGGTACCGCGTGTTTTCCGGAACCACCGCGGCGGCTTTCGTAAAACAATCCAGTGCATTTTGATACCGTTTTCGGATCAGCCAGCACATCCCGGCATTATTGAGCAGGACGGGATCATTGGCCCTTATTTCAAGTCCCGCCTCCAGCGTTTTCATCGCCTCCGGAATCCGACGCTGCCGCATCAGCAGCGACGCCAAGTCGTTATAAGCAGGCAGGAAATCAGGATATTGGAGTGTGATTCTGCGGTAAAGCTGTTCGGCCTCAGCATCTTTTCCCTGCGCCTGCAGCATATCCGCCATCAAATACAATGTCTTCGCGGTTGGCGGACGATCCGGATCGAACGGATCTTCGAGAGAGGACTGAGCGGCGGCCCTGTTCGGATGGGTCGTATTGGAGGGCAGTTCGCATCCCGTGGTTAACAAGATACCCATGAGACAAATCATCATGTAATAACGCTTCACCTGTTTTTCCAATCAAAACTAAAGAACCACGAATACACACGAATGAACACGAAATTTTAATGTCAAGAACATAAGAGCACAAGAACACAAGAACGCAAGAACTCATGTACTCATGAAACCGCGGATTTCCGTTCCGGGCTCTTCGCTCCGCTTCGTGTCACGGATTAACACCGATCAAATAAAACAAAACTAAGAAAACCGCGTGGGCACGGCCCACCTTACCAACTACTATTCAACCCCTTTCGGGGTTGTGAATATTCTATGTAATTCTTACCACGGGTTTCGGTCGCGATTGCTCCCTGCACCCGCGGCTACCCTTATTAAAGCCCTACGGGCTTTTATCAGGGACGTTCTGTTATCCTTGTTCACAGTGGTTGAAATAACCACATAAGCACAAACCATTTTCGTCATTACAGCCTGTCACCCCTCCGGGGTTTAATAACCGCGCGGGCACAGCCGGCCCTACGGATTGACTTTAGTTAGAACTGAAGTCCATGTCAAAACCCTGACTCATTTCCGTGGTCTTTTCGGTTTCGAGAATCTCTATGATCGAATTGGACGCGATCCCCTCGCCGCCGGGCATTCCGTCGGTAATACGGATCTTCCCATCGGGGATGCCGCCGGCCAGCAGCTTTTCATAGACCGTCTGTGCGCGAGACTGATACAATAACGATTTCGTGCCGCCCTGCTGAAGGATCAGCTGCCCCGGATTTTCCTGGAAATGCTGAACCAACACAGACAAATCCCGCTCGCCCACTCCGTTCAACTGGGCGCTGTTGTTGACAAAATGATACGGGTACAGTGTGTGTTGCGAAATGATCGCATTCTGAATCGCCAAATCAGAATAGGTGTCAACAATCTTGCGATTAACCTCCGATGTATCCACTGTATCCCCATCCACCTGTTCTTCCTGGCAACCGCAGAGTAATACGGCACAAATCAAACTTATTGCAAAAATCTCTCTGAGCTTCATGTTTAGATTCTCCTATGTTTTAAGTTGGGTTATTGTAATGCCTCGCCTAACGAAATTACAGCCGGACCGATCAACACGATCAGAACCGCCGGAAAGATAAATAAAATCATGGGGAAAAGCATTTTGACACTCATTTTTTCCGCTACTTCCTGAGCGACAAAACTTCTTTCCTCACGAATTGACTGCGCGAAAATCTGGAGGGTTTCAGCGATACTGGTCCCAAAACGGTCTGTCTGGATGAGAATCGCCGCCAGCGACTTCAACTCGGCCACACCGGTACGCTCGGCCATGTGTTTCATCGCCTCAATGCGGGACACCCCCAGGTGCATTTCAAAATTGGTCAATGACATGGCACCGGCCAGAACACCGCTGACCTGGCGGATCTCATCGGCCACAATATTCCAAGCCGTATCCAACCCCAGACCCGACGAAACGCAAATCTCCAGCAGGTCCACGGCTTCGGGCAGATGGCGATAAATCTCATCATGCCGTTTTTTCATCTGAAGGACCAAAAAGAGATTCGGCAGGAAAAAGCACGCTGTCGCCCCAAGAAAGATCATTGTCATTTTGGAACTGAAAACCATCTCCGAGGGAACAATGAGAATCGTACTCAGCAGGAAGCCGACAATAAACAGGAGTGTCTTAATGCCGGTGTAAATGGCCGGGGCATAGGGATGCAGAAAACCGGCCTGAATCATCTGTTCCCACAGGGAAGACGACGCGCGGCTGTGCGAGGCGATATTACCCAGTTTTTCAAGAAATTTGAGGATTCCGCCTGACCGTTCGGACTTCTGTAAAAACGGATCATCCTCGAAGACACCCACCATGCGGACCTCGATGGATTTCTTTTGTTTATACGAACGGTATAAAATAATTGAAAACCCAATCAGGAACACTGCGGCGAATACCAGAATCGCGATCGCTATTTCAATACTTAAAAATTCCATTTTGTTCTGTCCTGTTTACCCTTCTATTGCTCAAACCGACCGGTAGTTCAGTTTGAGAGTTCATCGTTTTTAGCCATTTGACCCCTACAGGGTCGGCGAAAGCTGCTATCACTAACCACGGGTTCCGCTACGCTACACCCGCGGCTATTCTTATTTAAGCCCTTCGGGCTTCGTCTTGCAACGCCCTGAAAACTGCAATCTGTATTATTTATAATGCATACAGCACAAACCTGCCGGCAAGATGCCGGCGGTACAAATCAATTAGTATTTTATTTTTGCCAGTTTATTCATTATCCACGAGCCCAGTATAATATTGACAAACATCATAACGATCAAAAAATTACCCGTGGAAGTTGTATAAAGCGGCTGCATATATTCAGGATTCATCGCATTCAGAAGGAAAAACATAAAGATCGGCATTGAAATCAGTACCACCTTGCTGAACTGCGTCTGTGCCGTCAAAACACGGATGCGTTTGTTCAGCCATATCCTCGACCTTATGACCGACGATAAACTGTCCATTAACTCAGCTAAATTGCCGCCACTTTGCACCTGCACCGTTACGGCTGTCGAAAACAGTTTGAACTCAGTATTTCGCGTCTCTGTTGCCACATTCTGCAGGGACCCTTTCAAGTCGCTGCCGAACGCCTGCTCCTGGACGATTTGCCGAAAGATCATGCCCACCGGTTCACTGATCTCTTCGGCGATCAACTGGAATGCTCCGACCAGCGGATGCCCGGCGCGCAGGGCGCGTCCGGCGATGCCCAGTGCATCCACCAATTGCCTCTCAAACAAGTTGGAGCGTTTCACAATGCGGCTCTGTGTATATTGCAGAAAGATATAGATGGTGGCCATCGCGCCGCACAGGCCAAGCCATAGGCCGCCAAACAAATTATTAATAATGATAAATACAAGCACCACCGCACCCAACACCCCGAAAATCACTGTCCGAAAAGGCACTTTCCATCCGGCGTCGCTGATCCAGTGGTTCAACCGCTGGGCAAGGGTAAACTTTTCTTTCTCTTTAGTTTGCTGCGGTGCCTGTTCGATCTGTAAGTCCCGCCACAGACGGAGCGTTTCGGAATCTTTATCCATTGCGGTGGAGATGCCCAGCCGTTTTTTGACGGCTTCGAGCTTGAACAAATATCGTCCCAACCACAGGAAGACGCCGATACACCAAACAGACACTACCAGCAAAAACACGATTACACTAACAAAGGAATTCATAGGCGCTCTTGTCCTTTATTCTTCTTTTTCAGCCGCGGCGATTTCCATCACTCTTCGCTGGAACATCGTGACCGGAATATCGATCCCGGAAGCCTGCAGCTTATCAACAAGTCGAGGCCGCACGCCGCAGCACTCAAACTGTCCGTATGCATTACCGGCCTGATCCACACCCTGCTGCTGAAAACGGAAGATGTCGTTCAGGCAAACCGTTTCGCCTTCCATCCCGGTGATCTCAGCAACGTTGACGATCTTTCGACGACCGCCTACCAGACGGCCGATCTGGACCAACACATCCAGCGCCGAACTGATCTGTTCACGAATCGCCTTAACGGGGATATTCATCCCTGCCATGGACACCATATTTTCAAGACGGCGCAGTGCGTCGCGCGGGGTGTTGGCATGAATCGTCGTCATCGAGCCCTCGTGACCGGTGTTCATGGCCTGGAGCATGTCCATCGCCTCATCGCCCCGCACCTCACCAACGACAATACGGTCCGGACGCATACGCAGACTGTTCCGCACCAGGTCACGCTGGGCGATCCGGCCCTTGCCCTCAATATTCGGCGGGCGGGTCTCCAGACGCACGACATGGTCCCGCTGCAGCTGCAGCTCGGCGGCATCTTCAATCGTGACGACGCGCTCGCCAGCCGGAATCCACTTGGACAGGGCGTTTAAGAGCGTCGTTTTACCGGTACCGGTACCCCCGGAGATCAGGATATTGACCTTGCACTGAACACAGGATTCCAGGAAGAAGACCATGTCTTCTGTAATGGACTCCAACTCCAGCAGTTTTTGAACATCAATGGGATTGGTTCCAAAGCGGCGAATACTAACCGAGGGGCCATCCAGTGCCAACGGCGGGATAATCGCGTTGACACGCGACCCATCATCCAGCCGCGCATCGAGCATCGGCGTGCTTTCATCGACCCGGCGACCCACATTGGTCGCGATGCGCTGAATCACGCGCATCAGGTGCGCATCATCCTTGAAGGTTACCTTAGTCTTCGACAAACGGCCCTCTCGCTCGATATAGACCTGCTTGGGGCCGTTAACAAGGATGTCGCTGATCTTGGGGTCCTTGAGCAATATCTCCATTGGGCCCAAGCCAAAAATATCATCCATTACTTCACGCAGCAACTGCTGTTTTTCCGGCCCGGTCAGCGGATACTGTTCCTGTGCCAGCATCGCATCCACCTTCGCGGAGCATTCCCGATGAAGCTGGTGCAACGGAAACTTCTGCACTTCCTGAAGATTCAATGCACTTAACAATCGCTGATGCACACTGGCCTTGATCCGGTGCATCGTCTTTTTTTTATCGTCCCCGCTTTTATCCATTCCAACGCCAGTCGTAGTCATTCTACTCCACCATTTCTGCGACAGGTCTATTCGCCTGTGTGCATTTGAATTTCATCGACCAATTTCTGAAAATCCTTGCGCATCACCGAACGAGGCGCCGCATCCGCCAGGGTTTTTCCATTATTGAGACAGCTTATCGCGCTGCGCCAATCACTGCGAATACTGTACATCGTATCCGTACCCAAAACATGCTTGCCGTCATCAATGCCGATCAGTGTTCCTCGTTTTTTGAACCGGTTGGCCAGCGGAATGATCTTATCTTCGGAAAGGCCCAGTTCTTTGAACATCGTAATGATCGAGCGGGCAAACTTGAGATCCTTGAGCGTCAGCTGGAACACGACAATCGTAAAATCGCTCAACTCGGTCAACACCTTAACCGTCTGCTCGTCCATTCGCGGTGCATCAATCACGGTATATCCGTATGCCTGACGACACGCCTGAAGCAATTCGGTCAGATTTTTGGGATCGATATCATGAATCGCTTTCTTATGGGTTCCCGCCGAACTGAGCAGCACATGGAAGTCATCCTTATAGCTGCACGAACTGGATTGCACCAGGTGTTTGTCGATCTTGCCTTCGTAGGTCAGCACGTCATCAATGCCGTAGTCGCTCTTGACATCCAAAAAAGCGGACGCCGCGCCATAGCAGCGGTCCAGATCGATGACCAGCACTCCCTTGGCTGTTTTAATGCGCATCTCATTGGCCAAATTCAGGGCCACCGTCGTCGCCCCGCAGCCGCCGCTGGCGGAAAAAACAGTCAGGATCGAACCGGCTTTTCGTTTGACCGCGGTATGCGTCAGCAACCGTCCCATCACGCCGGACAGTTTCTCATGGATCGAACCTTTCTGCAGAAAATGCCGGGCACCCGCCTGCATCGCTGACAGGATCAATTCCTGATCCATGTTTTCAGAGATCACGATCGCGCAAAGGCCGGGATTGTCGCTGATCATTTCCTCCAATTCGTTCAGGGCTCCTTTCGGGTCGGGATCGATGTCCACGATCCCGGCACTGACCTGCGCCGTCTGCAGGTACCGTTCAAACCCGGACAAATCCGGCAGAACCTGATCGACCTCGATCGGCGAACCGTTTTTGGCGACCGCATCCACCTGGTGAATGGTCTTTTTGTCTTTTGTTACCAAAAATATTTTTGTTTTCGGAGTCATGAATCACCTCATCATCAAACGTTCACTTTTTCATCTTGTGCAGGACCCTCACTCGCGGAGTCCTTTATCCATTACTCCTGTCCTGTTAACCGCCTCCGGCGGAGTTTTTTTTTGACACAGATTAACGCTGATTAACACTGATTTTATAAATAACTAAAAACTACTAAAAGAAAACCGCGTGGGCATAGCCCACCCTACATATTAACTCGCGTCCGGCTCGTCGGGTACCGTATCCGCCTGGCTGGGCGGAGCATCCGCATCATAGCTGTCCCACGCACCGGGGCCGTTCAAGTCGTCCAGGCCCAGTTTCTTAAGCCATTTGGCATCGATCTCATCCAACCTGGCCAGGTCCTGCTGGTCAATATGGCCATCAATATACAGTTTCCAGTCGTTGGGGGCCTCATGCAGAAACCCCGGCAGCGGTACCGTGGACGGATCAATATTGAGCGGTTCGACCAGATTCGCCGTTACCATGATAACCAGTTCGGTTTCTTTCTGCTGGTATCGAACCGACCTGAACAGCGGCCCCAGAACCGGCAGCTCACCAAGCCCGGGAATGCTGGAATTGGTCGCGTTTGACGAATTATTCAAAAGCCCGGCCATCGCGAAACTCTGTCCGCTTTTCAGTTCGATCGTCGTTTCGGCCTTACGGGCCAGAACACCGGGAACCATCGTGCCTGCAACAGTTGTGCCGCTGGCATAATCCAACTCGCTGACTTCCGGCGAGGCATACAGACGAATCGTCCCGTCGCCCAGAACAATCGGTTTGAAGGTCAGCCGTACACCATATTCCTTGTATTCAATCGAGATCGCCGAACCGCCACCACCGCTGCCGCCTTCCTGGACCACGGGAACAGGAAACTCACCGCCGGCCAGAAAACCGGCTTCTTCGCCGCTGAGAGCAACCAGCGTCGGATTGGCCAATAAACGCAGGTACTGATTTTCAGCCAGTGCGTCAAGAAAGAAGCCCATGTCCGCCCTCGGCAAAATGCCGACCGCCGTAAATCCGTCGCCCGCTAGTGTAACAATACCCTCACCCAATACATCTCCCTCTGCACTTAAAGCACCGCCTGGAGAAATGGCATTGGAAAAATCATTACCATTCTGGAACCAATTAACCCCCAGCTGCCTCAATCCGGACTTGCTGACTTCGGCCAGACGCACCTGAAGCTGCACCTGCTGAACACCGGCAATATCGGTCATATCGATAAACGCAATGCCCATCTTATCCAGCAATTCCTGCAGCTGCACAGCGCTTCCCGCGTTGCGGTGGGAACCACGGACGATCAGATTCTGGCCGGACTCGGCCAATTGCAGCGACGAGGCCGGAAACAACTCGCTCAGTGTCGCACGGATCGATTCCACATCCAGTGTCACATTGACTTTTTTCTGCAGGAACTCTTCCGCCTCATCCTCACCCCAGAGCAGGATATCGGTCGTGCCGATGGTCAGCCCCTGAATAAGAACCTGATCGGGAGTGAGTACCTGGATATCGGCAATGGTCGGGTCGGTTACGGCCACTTTGCTCACCTTCCACGGCGTCTCGAGGATCTCCGACTGACGATTCAGGATCGTTATTTCCGAATCGCCCCCGGCACCTGCAAGAATCGCCTGCGCCGGCATGGCCAGCGCCAACAACAGGCCCGCTAACAGCAAACCACTGATTTTTGCTTTTTTCGTTTGCATTGCGTTCATCTCCTTTGATTATTGCCTATTTGTCTAATGCTTTGAGTTCTGAATATTCGATTTTCAAAATGGGTTCGTTTGGTAATTTTGCCATTACGGCCTAAATTCCCTGCTTTATGTTGCCTATTTACTTAACTTTCGGCTTTGATATTTAATTTTTAAAAAATGGGTTTGTTTGGTATTTCAGGTATTATTTCTGGCCCACTTTGACTTGTTGATCCGTTCTTTTGCTGCCGCGAATAACCGTTACCTCATGTACCGATGACTTCGCCGAAGAATCGTCCGAACCATCCTGATCATCATCTTCAACAGCCGGATCGATCAGCAGTCCCTGTTGGGTGAGTGCACCGCGATTTAAGACGGTGGGGTTCCGGTCGACCGCCAGGTTATCCAGCGGACTCCGCATGGACACCGAAATCTGCCCGTTGGCCGCGGCGACCTGCAGGGCCTCGGCCTGCTTGGTGTCCAGCTTCAGCGTAACCGTTAC
>JBDLJN010000105.1:0-10610 GCA_039714335.1 Planctomycetota bacterium | reverse complement strand
GTGAAAATTCGTGTTTATTCGTGGTTCTTCATCTTCAATCTGATAAATCGGTGTGATCAGTGAACTGCCAACCCAATAATCATTTAGACCCCCTCTGTGAATCTCTGTGTTCTCTGTGGCAAAAAAGGGCAAAAAATGGCACCGTTTTGGACAACTTTGGTGTCGTTTTGGACAACTTTGGCGCCGTTTGGGACAAACTTGGCAACTCGTTTACACAAAAAAACCGCATTTATAGTACCAAAAACACCGAAACGCAAAATTCCCGCGTTTAATTCCACCAAAATCAACCAGTCGCTGACACTCCCGGCTCTGTTTTTATCCCGAAAAAGGGTATTCCAATCCTGTCTGGTTTTGGCTATAATTATCCACCAGAATAATCCCTACTATTGTGTTAAGGATAAAATGATGAGCTTTTGCACAGCGATCAATTGCATGGACGGGCGGGTTCAGATGCCGGTCATTCCGTTTCTTCAGGACTACTTCAAGGCCGAATTCATGGACAGCATTACCGAGCCGGGGCCGGTGCGTGTTCTGGCCCAGACGACCGATGCGGCGATGCTCAATTCGATCATGACCCGCGTCGATATCTCGGTCAACCAGCACGGCAGCTGCGGTATCGCGGTGTGTGCGCATCCGGATTGTGCGGGTAACCCGATTGATGACGATGCTCAAAAGGCACAGCTTAAAAAAGCGGTTATTTTCCTGAAAGAGGCCTATCCGACTGTCAAGGTCGTCGGCCTCTGGATCGAAAACAACCTGCACCCACAGGAATACTGCTAAATCGTAAGGAAACGACAGCAATGCCCAATAAGACAATCACTGCGCCCAAAGGATTTCTCGCCGCGGGACTGCACTGCGGTGTCAAGCAATCGGGAAAACCTGACTTGGCGCTGGTATATTGCCCCACCGGAGCCAAAGCCGCGGCGGTCTTTACGACCAACGCCATCGAAGCGGCCCCGGTCACACTGTGCCGCAAGCACATCCAGAGCCATCCCGTTTATGCCGCCGTCATCAACAGCGGCAACGCCAACGCCTGCACCGGCGCCAAGGGACTGGCCGGGGCAAAAGTCATGTGCACCAAGGTCGCCAAAGAATTGCAGATCGACGCGGAAAAGGTGCTCGTCGCATCAACCGGCATCATCGGAAAACACCTGCCTTTGACCCGGATCAACAGCGGTATTTCAAAAGCCGTTCAACTGCTCAGTGACAGTCAAATCGCGGGAAATAACTTCGCCAAGGCCATTATGACGACTGATACAAAGACTAAACAGGCCGTGCGAGATGTCGATATTTACGGCAAAACCGTTACCCTCGCCGCAACCGCCAAGGGCGCCGGGATGATCGGCCCGAACATGGCAACCACGATCAGCATGATCACAACGGATGCAGCGATCAGCAAGCCCCTGCTTGGAAAAGCCCTCAAAAATGCGATCGGCATTTCCCTGAACCGCCTGACCGTGGACGGTCACCAAAGCACGAACGACACGGCGATCATCCTTGCCTCCGGTCTGGCAGGGAATAAAACACTCAAAAAGCAGGATTCCGGGTATCGAAGATTTGTCCGGGCACTGAACGACTTATGCAGCGACCTGGCCCGGCAGATGGCACTGGATGCCGAAGGTGCTACGCGGATGTTCACGGTCGAGGTCAAAGGGGCCGCCAAAAAAGAAGACGCCCTGAAAGCAGCGCGGGCGGTGACGGACTATGATCTGGTTAAATGCGCGGTCCATGGCGCCGACCCCAACTGGGGACGCATTATCTGCGCGGTCGGTTCGACCGGCGTAAAACTCAATCCGGACAAGCTCTCCTGCAAAATCGGTGAAACTTTCGTTTTTCGCAATGGAAAACCAACTAATTTTGACGCCAAGGCCGTTTCAGCCATAATCTCTAAAAAAGAACACACGATCACGATCGATCTGGGTGTGGGAAAATATCAGGATTTTTGTTACGGATGTGACTTGAGCCGCGATTATATCACCATTAACGCCGATTATCATACATAAGGCAGCGCCGGCTTCCAACCGGCAGTTCACCCCGGCCAAACACAACCTAAGTTAACAGTTGAAAGTAATCCCCTAAAATCCCTATAAAAAGGTTGAAATGACTGCTGAAATAGCTACACTGTGTGCGATTTTTGCTTGAAAATGTAGGAAGTACTGCAAAAAAATTTTATCCATATTAAATGAAAGGAATGGAATCGTGAAAGGACTACTGAAAACAGTAGCACTGGGAATGCCTTTGTGGGCTTTGTCAGCAACAGCAATGGCCGGGGAAACGGCCCAAACGGCAAGCCTTGCTGAAAAGTTTGCGCCAAATGCGCCCTATTTAGCTGTTCTCTGCTCGGTCGCGGCACTGGTCATGGCCGTCTACTTCTATAAGAAGATGATGGCGGCACCGGAAGGCACTGAAAAGATGATCGAAATCGCGACACACGTCCGCGAAGGCGCCTACGCCTATCTGTTCCGCCAGTACAAAGTGGTTACGCTGGTCTTTATCGTCTTGCTGGCGATCTTCGCCTGGCTGGCATACATCGGCGTGCAGAACCCGTTTGTCCCCATCGCGTTCCTGACCGGTGGCTTCTTCAGCGGTCTGTGCGGCTTTTTGGGTATGAAGACAGCCACCAACGCTTCGGCCCGTACCGCTCAAGGCGCCAGCGAAGGCCTGAACCGTGGTCTGCAGGTCGCTTTTCGCTCCGGTGCAGTCATGGGACTGGTCGTGGTCGGCTTTGGTCTGCTCGATATCGCTCTGTGGTATCTGGCACTCGATAAGATCTTCTTCGCTATGGGTGAGGATGGCCTGACAAAAGGTTTCGAAATCGGCAACTATGCCCTTGTACATTCGGGCATGGACGCACAGCATAAACTGGTTGAAATCACCACGATTATGATCACCTTCGGTATGGGTGCTTCCACACAGGCATTGTTTGCTCGTGTCGGCGGCGGCATCTACACCAAGGCCGCCGATGTCGGGGCTGACCTCGTTGGTAAAGTCGAAGCCGGTATCCCGGAAGATGACCCGCGTAACCCCGCAACCATCGCTGATAATGTAGGCGATAACGTCGGTGATGTAGCCGGTATGGGTGCTGACCTGTACGAGAGCTACTGCGGTTCGATCCTTGCAACCGCGGCTCTGGGTGCGGCCGTTGGCACTCAACTCGGCGATCCGTCGAAAGCCCTTAATCTGGTTCTGGCTCCGATGGTCGTAGCGGCTATTGGTATTGTGCTTTCAATCGCCGGTATGTTCATGGTCAAATGTAAAGAAGGCGCAACACAGAAACAACTGCTCAAAGCCCTGTTGGTTGGAACACTGGGCAGCTCAGTGCTGATCCTGATCGTTCTGGCTGGCATGGCTAAGGTAGAGATGATCACATGGGGCATCTTCGGATCGGTCGTTTCCGGTCTGGTCGCAGGCGTCGTGATCGGTCAACTCACCGAGTACTTCACCTCCGATGAATACAAGCCCACCAAGGGTATTGCCGAACAGGCCAACATGGGTCCGGCCACCACGATCATCGACGGTTTGGCAGTCGGCATGTTCTCAACCGGCTGGTCCGTCATTACCATCGTTGTCGGTATCCTTTGTGCATTCGCTTTTGCGGGTGGATTCGATGATCTTTCAATGGGTCTTTACGGTATTGGTTTTGCTGCGGTGGGTATGCTCAGTACACTGGGTATCACACTGGCCACCGACGCTTACGGTCCGATCGCTGATAATGCTGGTGGTAACGCTGAAATGTGCGGCCTCGGCGAAGAGGTTCGCAAACGCACCGATGCGCTGGATTCACTCGGTAACACCACCGCCGCAACGGGTAAGGGTTTTGCGATTGGTTCTGCGGCTCTGACAGCCATGGCGCTGCTGGCTGCTTATATTGAAGAGGTTCGTATCTGGCTGGGCAAGATCGCCGGCGAAGGTACGGTTAAAGTCGGCGATACCGTATTTGCCACGGTTGACGGTGTTGTTCAAGACGGTGTTGAGGCCGTTAATGTCACCACCGCAGGAGTCATGGAGTTCGTCAATGCTTATAACATGAGCATTATGAACCCGAAACTGATCTGCGGTATGTTCATCGGTGCGATGATGGCGTTTGTCTTCTGTGCGATGACGATGAAGGCCGTGGGTCGTGCGGCAGGTGCAATGGTGAACGAAGTTCGCCGTCAGTTCAAGGAAATCCCGGGTATTATGGAAGGCACCGGCAAGCCGGACTACGCCAACTGTGTGGCTATTTCAACCGCCGGTGCTCAGCGGGAAATGATCATTCCTTCGGCTTTGGCGATTGTTGTTCCGGTTGCGACGGGTCTGGTACTCGGCGTGGCCGGTGTGATGGGTCTTTTGGCAGGCGGCCTGACCGCTGGTTTCGTACTGGCGATCACGCTGAACAACGCCGGTGGTGCATGGGACAACGCCAAGAAGTACATCGAAAAAGGCGCTCACGGCGGCAAGGGCTCTGAAGCCCACAAAGCTAGCGTCGTCGGTGATACCGTTGGCGATCCGTTCAAGGACACCTCCGGCCCGAGCTTGAACATCCTGATCAAGCTGATGACAATGGTCAGCGTGGTGTTCAGCGGCGTTGTTGTCAAGTTTGCCCCGATCATCGCCGATAAACTGGGCATGGGCGGATAACCTTGACGCTTGACGCAGTAGTATAAATCGATTAGCTTACAGGGGTGTCCTGTTTCAAAGGACGCCCCTGTTTTTATTGAGTCACTGTTTACGCTATAGGAACCACGAATAAACACCAATAAACACGAATTTAAACTAAACGCAAAAGCCGCCAAGGACGCAAGATTCGCAAAAAAATATGAAAATCTGTGAGAATCCGTATTCATCTGTGTCTAAGAAAATGTGGCGTCTATCGCGCCTCTTGCGTTAATAATTGATGTGTATTTGTGGTTCTCTTTTGTGCAAACAGCTACTTTATTGATAAAATCCCGGAAACAACAAACAGATGACCAAAAAAACCAAAAAAATGAGAACCGAAGATAAACAGTTGGCCCTTGATGCGGCGAAGGTCGCCCGTGACAGAAATTGCACAGACATCATGGTCATCGACCTGACCGGGATCAGTCCGGCAACGAATTATTTTGTCATCGCCACCAGCACCAGCGACCGGCAGGCCCGGACCGTTGCGGACGAGATCTCTGTCGAAGCCAAAAAGCAGGGCCACCAGCGATTCGGCATCGCCGGCTACGACAGGGGCCAGTGGATCCTGCTGGACTTTGTCAGCGTGGTGGTCCATATCTTCGACGAGCAAAGCCGCGACTACTACAACCTCGAAATGCTCTGGGGAGATGCGAAAGAATTGACGATTGACGATTGACGATTTATCGAATGAAACAGCTAACAGATATTTTAGAACAGCGTATTTCACAAGCCCTCCAAACGGTAACCGGTCAGCCGGACTGCCCTGCTTTGGTGGCAATTTCAAAGAATCCGAAGTTCGGTGATTATCAGGCCAATGGTGTGATGGCCGCGGCGAAAAAGGCCAAGACCAATCCGCGGCAACTCGCCGAGCAGATCATAGCACAACTCCAACTGGATGATATTTGTGAACCGCCGGAGATCGCCGGGCCGGGTTTTATCAACCTGCGCATCAAAGACGATTTTCTCGCGGGCCGCCTGCTCGAAATAAACACCGACAAAGACCGGCTGGGTGTTGAAAAAGTCCAAACACCCAAAACCGTCGTCGTCGACTACTCTGGGCCGAACATCGCCAAACAGATGCATGTCGGCCACCTGCGAAGCACCATCATCGGCGACTGCATTAGTCGTCTCTATGAATTCGAGGGGAACAAAGTCGTCCGCCAGAACCACATCGGCGACTGGGGAACACAGTTTGGAATGCTGATTAGGGGCTCTGAAGAATTAGAATTTGAAAACACAGAGAATCTGTCAAATTTAGAACTTCTCGAACTAATCTATAAAGAATCAAAACTGAGATATGATTCAGACCCTGATTTTGCCCGGGCCTCTGGCGATTATGTCGTAAGGTTACACAACCATGATTCCGAAATGTTAGAAAAGTGGGATAAAATACGTGAAGATTCTTTCAAAGACTGCTTTTCTCTGTATAGCACATTAAATATAACACTCGAGCCTAAAGATACGCGCGGCGAGAGTTTTTATGCGGATAAGCTGGCTAATGTTGTCGAAACATTGAAAGCAAGCAAACTGGCTGTTGAATCCGACGGGGCCATGTGTGTGTTCCCGGGCGATTTCAAAAATAAAGACGGCGAACCGCTGCCGTTTATCATTCAAAAATCCGATGGTGCGTTTTTGTATGCAACCACCGACCTGGCCGCCCTGCGGTTTCGGATCAATGAGCTCAAGGCCGACAAGATGATCTATGTGACCGACGCCCGGCAGGCCCAGCATTTCCAGATGCTGTTTGAAACAGCGAAGATAGCCGGCTGGACAAATGATAAAATCGACCTGATGCATGTTACCTTCGGCACAATGCTGGGCACCGACGGCAAACCGTTCAAGACCCGTACCGGCGGCACCGTCAAACTCAAGGACCTGCTCGAAGAAGCCATCCAGCGAGCCACCGCCGTTGTGGAAGGAAAGAATCCCGATCTGCCCGCCAAACAGAAAAAGGATATTGCCAACGCTGTCGGCATCGGCGCGATTAAATACGCCGACTATTCCAACAACCGCAACAGCGATTATATTTTCAGCTTTGATAAGATGCTCGCCATGGAGGGCAACACCGCCCCCTATATGCAGTACGCCTACGCCCGCATCAAGTCCATTGAACGCAAAGCCGCCAAAAAGGATGTGGACATCCAAAGCGAGCTGGCCGATATTCAACAGTTGACCTTCACCGAAGAGCCCGAGAAGGGCCTTGCCAAGATGCTGATCCGTTACGATCAGGCCATCGCCATCGCCGCCGAAGAATGCCGACCCAATTACCTGACCGCTTATCTGTATGATCTGGCACAGGCATTCAGCCGATTTTATAATGCATGCCCCGTCCTGAAAGCAGCAGCCGAACAGCGTCCGGTCCGGTTGCTGTTGTGTGACCTGACGGCCCGAACGATCGAGCACGGTCTGACCCAACTACTCGGCATCGAAGTCGTCGAACAAATGTAAATGTAAGAGTTCACACTTTAGTGTGTAAAAAGCAAGCTAAAGCTTGAACTCTTACGCTGTATCAGCAAAGGAACCATTTGCTATGAGTCATTTTAATGAAACACTCAGTGTCAAAACACACCAGCGAAATGAGATGATCGACATCACTTCCGAGATTTCTGCCGCCGTGTCGAAAAGCGGTATCGAGTCCGGCATGGCGGTCATATTCTGCCCGCACACCACCGCCGGGATCACGATCAATGAAAATGCCGACCCGGATGTTACGCATGATATTTTACTGACACTGCAAGAGCTGATCCCCCATCACCGCAAGGGCTATCGCCACGGCGAAGGCAACAGCGATGCCCATGTCAAATCATCCCTTGTCGGGGCAAGCGAAGCAGTTCTCATTCAGAACGGGCAGCTGAGGCTGGGCACCTGGCAAGGTGTTTATTTCTGTGAATTTGACGGGCCGCGAAACAGGTATGTCAGTCTCCAGATAATGGGCTGAAATATCTGGTTATAACAGAGCACCCCCACCCTTTATCTGCGCAAAAAAGTGGCGAGGAATGCAGGTCCGTCTGGGGGGGGAAACGGGATCCCGCGTAGCCTCGCCGAGGTTTATGATCAAGTCAAATCTCTTGACTTAAATCTCCATTCTTCAAATATATCGACAAATTCACACTGTGTCAATGATGTTTTTATGAAAAAGAACATGTTTCTGATAAAAAAAACACGGCTCAGGAGCCACAAACGCATTTTTAGCCCTAAATACCCGTTTATGCTTGCTTTAGAGGCCTATTTCTTTTACATTGGCGGACATCAATATTCTTAAAATCGACGCAAAACGGAGTTTGAATTCTTATGCCAAGAGCCAAGAAAATTTCCGCCTCAGAACGGATCACAGAAAACGCCCGCCAAGTCTACCAGACCATCCTCAAAAAGCGGAAACCCACGATGAGCACTCCGATTCGCTCGTTGTCCAATGTCAAATATCATGCCAAAAAAGGCTATTTCGAGATGCTGGGCAAATCTAAAAAACGCACCCTGACGGTCAATACGGTCAAGGCGTTTGCCCAGACCCTGAAAATGATGGCCCTGAGCAAGCAGCTCATCGAAGAAGATAATATGGCCACCAAAAGGGAGGCCTACTACATCTCGAAAAACTGGGGCAAGGCCGGTTTCTCCGAGCAGCCGGAATCCGATACCGTGATGGATGATATCGAAGCGATGTTCGGCGTCAACCGCGAGCAGCTCAAATTTGTACCGGAGGAAAAAGGCGGCGCCGTCGCCGGTAAACTGTTTGTCATCGACAAGGACAACAGCGGCCGGAAACTCAAGATCGACTGTACCAAATTCGGCTCAGGTGCTTACTCGATCCCGGTTGAAGTGGAAAATCTCAAGTTCCAGAGCAAGGCGAAATTCATCCTTGCCATCGAAACCGCCGGGGCCTTCCAGCGGCTGGTTAAATGCGATTACTGGAACAAGGCCAACTGCATCCTGATCAGCATGGGAGGCGTGCCCACCCGTGCGTGCAGACGTTTCATCCGCCGCCTCAGCGACTCGCTGAAGATCCCCGTCTATGCCTTTGTGGATGGCGACCCCTACGGGTACTTCAATATTTACCGAACCCTGAAAGTCGGCTCCGGCAACGCGGCCCACCTCAACGAGTATTTCTGTGTTCCGAAAGCATCGTTCCTCGGCGTCACGCCACAGGACATTGTGGACTACAAATTGCCGACGCACCCGCTTAAGGACGTGGATATCAAACGGGCCAAAGACGCCCTGAAGAACGACCCCTTTGTCAAGCACCATAAACCCTGGCAGGTTGCCATCAACCAGATGCTGAAAATGGGCCAGCGTGTCGAGCAACAGGCCTTCGCCAAGCACGGGCTGGATTTTGTCGTCAATGAATACCTGCCGAAAAAATTAAAAAATACATCGAAGTTTCTTCCTTAGTCGTGTATCTTGGTTTTCTGAATAATGAGTACAATCGCAGACAAATTGAAAAAGGTTCAGGATGACGTCGGCAACGCCTGTGTTCGGGCCGGACGCAACCCGAAGAACGTCAAGGTGATCGTGGTGACCAAAACCGCCACGTTAGCCGCGATCCAGGAAGTGATTCGACAGGGATTCACCGATTTCGGCGAAAATCGCGTGCAGCATCTCAAACAGGCCGCCGAAGAAGTCGCGACCTTTTTGAAAGAAAATCAGGATGATAAAACGATCCCCGATAAGGTGCATTGGCACATGATCGGGCACCTGCAGCGTAATAAGGTCAAGCAGACGCTGCAGCTTTGCGATACGGTTCATTCGGTCGACACCCTCCGGCTGGCCGAAGAGCTGAACACACAGGCACACAAGCTGGGGCTTCATGCCAATGTCCTGCTCCAGGTTAACTGTTCCGGCGAGCCGCAGAAGTACGGCGCCCCGGTCGGTGCCGCGATCCATCTGGCCGAGCAGTTTGCCACCATGCCCAACCTGCGGCTGACGGGCCTGATGACGATGGCCCCGCTGACAAAGGACGCCGACCGTGTGCGGGCCAGTTTTGCCCGTGCCCGCGAGATCTTCGAGGAAATCCACGGCGAACGCATCGCCGGAGCCAAGTTCAGACAGCTGAGTATGGGGATGAGCCAGGATTTTGAGATCGCCATCGAAGAAGGCGCCACCATGCTCCGCATCGGCTCTGCCATCTTCAACTAACCGCAGGAGTTCAAGCTTTCTTGTCCCGCCATAGCTGAAAACGACGGCGGAAGCTTGATTTCATTACACACTGAAGTTTTATCAGCGTGGACACAGCCCACTCTACAGTTTTTACCCATCCTACATGGCTCTGAAAAAAGACACGTTGACGATGTTTGCTCAGTTGTCGTGAAAAATAACAAAATCCAGAAAATGGTCTTCAAAAAAACCTATAAAGAAATCTGGAATTCGTGGAGTTGGAAGGCCGGTTATTTTGCCGGGTAGTACAATTGATCCGAGTAGCATTGACATCGAATTAGTGTACAGGTATATTGACAACATAGTAAAACCAATGTGGGAGATAAAATACGGCAAGTATGTATTTTATTATGACATCGACGAACTTAAATAGGTAGGATAAATGTCATGTGTAAAAAAAAATAATTGTATTAGTGGCAATTGTTTCAATTGGATTTATTTTGTCAGTTCTTGTATGCAAAAAGCGAGAGTGGACTTCTAAATCATGGGAGCCGGTTGAACCACCATATCGGTCATCGAGGCAGAGATCTAAAGATCTTGGAATATTGTTACAGGACTGTTTTTCAGAAAATGAAAAATCCGCTACGACTACTCAACAGCGTTTCATTGAATATGCAGTAGAAAGTGAGTATTTTACTAGTACTGTGTCCGTGGAACAATTCAGGATAACATGCTTTTGTGTCGATAATGATTATAGCAAATTATAACCCTTATTACAGCACGGAGGCCATTATGCAAAAAATGTATATTGTTGAATTGACAAGTGAAGAAAGAAAAGGTCTTGAGGCAGTTATCAATGCCGACCGCATGGCAGCACACAA
>JBDLJN010000104.1:0-10655 GCA_039714335.1 Planctomycetota bacterium | reverse complement strand
ATAGGTGTCGCCCACTTTCCTGACGGTGGAGTTACAGATGCCCCGGCGGTCCCAAGTGGGCTTGCCGCTGCCCTGCATGACGATCTCCGAGAACTTGAAAGGCCCCTCGGGGTTGTCCCCCACGTAGTGGGCGATCTCGGCTGCGGGCGAGCGCCAGCCGAAATCAAAGGCAAGAGGGGAGCCGTTCAAGTTCTCGGAGATCGTCATGCAGGGCAGCGGCAAGCCCACTTGGGACCGTCGGGGCATCTGTAACTCCACCGTCAGGAAAGTGGGCGACACCTACGCGATTTTCTACATCGCAAACGCCGCCAGCGGCTACGGGAGGGGTGGTGTCGGTTCCCAGCGGATCGGCCTGATCACCTCCAAATCCCCCTACGGGCCATGGAAAAAGCAAGGGAATGACGGCCTTATCCTGGCTCCTTCAAAAGACCCGAACCATTGGACCCATCGTTCCGGAAACGGCGTCTGCAATCCGGCGTTTGTCGCGCACCCCGATGGCCGGTTTCTTCTCTACTTCAAAGCCCACCCCAGGAAGAGTACTGTCAAAATGGGGGTCGCCATTGCAGACAAGCTGGAAGGTCCCTATGTGATCCACAATGCCCCGGTCACACAGAACAAAACGATCATCGAGGATGGCTACGCTTTTCTATGGAATGGCAAGGTCAATCTCCTGACCACCGACAACCATGGAATGATCGAACCGGGCGGCGGCATCCTGTGGCAGTCCGATGACGGGATCAACTTCACGGTCGAGACCGCTTCGAAGGGCTACCACCGGATCAAGGCCTACACGGAAAAGAACAATCCCTTCGAGGGCACAAAGAGAACGGGATACTACGGCGGGAAGCCGAAGTTCGAGCGCCCCCAGGTATTGATGATCGACGGCAACCCCGCCTATCTATACGTCCCCGCCGGCGCCAACCTCGCCGGCACCGATGCAACCATCAGCTACGTATTGAAATTTGATCAGGAAAAGATCAAGGTCGCCGCCCCGGCGTGGACGGTTGATTCCGAACAGGAGTGGAAAGCCGCAACCGCCAAATCCCAAAACCTCGAACTCGTCGGCGGCACCGCTGCCCCGACACACCGTACCGCCTCGTTTACCAGCAATATCAAAACCTTCGAGGCTCCGAGAAAAGCCGTATCTCTTGCCCTCAAACAGTCTTCTGCCTGGGACAACTGGGAAAAGATCCCCAGCGTGAAACCGGAGGGGGTTAACAACGCGCCAATCTTCCTGCCCGTTGCGGACAAGGACTATTACTTCTTCGCATGCAGGGGAAAGAGCGGGTCGTACCATGGCTGGCACAGCACAGACATGAAGGATTGGAAACATCTCGGCGTGATCGCAAAAAGCCGTTGGGCCACGACCGCCGAATACAAGGATGGGAATGTCTATCTCTATTATGATCGCCCGAACGACGGAAAGCCACATCTCGTGATCGATTCCGACATGCACGACGGAAAGCCGGGCAAGCATCTGGGACTCGCATTCGACGACCCCAGCGGCGGCTCGGATTGCGGTGCATTCCGCGATGATGACGGCACCTTCCATCTGATCTACGAAGACTGGAGCCCGATCAACGCCAGAAAACACTCTTGGGACTCCCCGCTCGCCGGCCACGCCGACAGCCCGGACGGGATCAAGGGCTTCGAGCACCACGAGCACCCCGCGCCCGTGGACGAGCGCTCCAAGCCAACCGGAGTGCGCAAGCAATACGCACACCCCAATTTTAAATGCGAATACGAGGTGCACGAACCGGAACAGGACGCCTACGGCGACTGGACGGCCATCAAGGTGGGCTCACGCTATTACCTCTTCGGCGACTACCACCCGAAGGAGAGCGGCAAATCGATGCGCGTGGCGGTCTTTGCCTCCGATGACATCAACAGCCGCTTTGCCAGGGTGGGAGAAGTCGGCGAGAACATCCACCCCGACCCCACCGTCGGCTTCGCCGAAGGGCGTTTCTTCCTCATTGTCCAGAACAAGAAAGAAAAATATGACTTCGCCAGTCCCGGTCCCTGGGTCGATGGCGTTCAGGCGAGAGTCGGCGTGGACACCGACGGCAACGGCACGATCGACAAGTGGACCGAATGGCAAACCGTCAAAGAAACCTATACAAAAAAACCCGGTTTTGCTCGCATTGTTGATGTCGCACCTGCGAACCTTGATCTATCCGATTTGCCGGCGGGCAAGGGTTTTCAGTTTGAAGTGCGAACATCACTTCCTGCCGGAACCGATATCAAACCCGTCCTTGATCAGATTGAACTAACATTCCAATGAGCCAATTTCGAATGTAACCAAAAATAAAAGGGTCAGACACCTAGCTTTACTTTTCACTTGGTTTCTCCGGTTCCAGAGAGACGGCTATTTCAGCACAGAAAACAGATGCGGGGTCCTGCCGCCGGTGCAGTGCTTTGTTGATCATGGCGATGGTGCGGGATGCCTTTCCGTTGAAGAGTATTGTGTCGCCGTATTTGACGGTGACAGGTTTGTCCAAGTCAACGATGTTGTCGTTTAGGCGAATAAGAAGCGTTCCAAACCCCTCGTTGTTTTCGACGGTGACAACCTGTCCGGCGACAGAGGCGGCAACCGTTTTGCCCGGGGCCTTTTTTGTTGGAATCGCCAGCCAATAGAAGCGGTCGTGGCGAACATCATCCTGTTTCCAGACAACACGTGACGGTGCGGGGTTTCGTGTGTATTGTGCCATCCACGGGATCGCCGCCGCGTCCAGTCGATTCATCCAGTGACCGGAGTTGATTACGTTGAGTTTGTGGATGTAGCCGTCCGGGTCTTGCTTTTGAAGGTCGTCCATTTTTTTGCCCCACTTGACCGTCACTTCATTTCGTTTATACGCGGCGTCATGCTTGCCCACCCAGATCGAAAACGGCACATTCCGCAGTCCCAGCGGCGAAGCATCGTTCGGGTGACCGGCCATGATTGCCGCCGCGGCCCAGCGGTCCGCCATCCGCGGCGCGAGTTGGTACACCCCGTCACCGCCGGCAGAGTAGCCCATGATATACACCTTGTTGGGGTTGACGTTTTCAAAAAGAATGCTGTTCAGAATAATACGATCAAAGAACGTGTCGATGTGACTCTTATGCCACAGGTCCCAGTCATTGGTCGGGGCGCGGGGAGCGACATACAGACTGCCCGCCGGCGTTTCGTAGAGGCGTGTCTGGTTTTGCCACTGCTGGTCGTTGATCCGTGCCGGTGCACCGCCGCCGCCGTGCATGGAAATATACAAGCTTCGCCCGTCTTCCGGCGCATCGCCAAAAAGCCGTTTCTCAAAACGCATCACATCCTCACCGAGCGTGATTTTTTTGCCATCCCACTCGTCCTGGTGGTGTTCACGCAGACGGGCTGCGTAGTCGGCCCAAAGCTGTTTGGAGGCCGCTGCAGCCTGCGCTGATGTCAACGCCGTTTCGGCAAAAGGTTGGCTTGCCAGATCGCCCCGTTCGGCAGCGGGGGTTTCCAGAAATTTGCCCAGCGGCTCCATGGGGTTTTGGGATTCTTTTGAACACCCTGCTCCTGCGGTTGCGAAAAAGAAAAAGCATACGATCATTTTCAGCGTTTGAAACAGAAAGCTTTTTTTCATTGTTTTACCTTTTTCAAAATTGCATATGAGAGCACTTCAAGTTTTTATGTTCCGACTGAGGCCGTCGTGAGGACACGTCCGGCAAGGCGAAAAACGCAGCCAATGCGATTCATTGTCGAGTATTTTTAACGACGCCGGACGAAGCCGCAAGAGGCAGCATCCAAAAAGAACTGAAAAATGCCAACAGCATATTCGAAACAAATCGCTTCATTTTTTCGAGTTTTATCTTGCCTGAGCATTCCATGATGTCACCTGTTATTATAATTTAGTGTTCATTCGTGTGCATTCGTGGTTCAAAAAAAACGTGGTAATCATCCGTTACCGGTCCAATCCGATATCCACCGCGATCGCCGAGTGCGTAATCGCCCCGACGGAGATACGATCCACACCGCAGCTGGCCACGGTCAGCACATTGTTCAGCGTAATCCCGCCGCTGGCTTCCAGCAGCGGTTTTCGCCCGAGCTTGTCCCGCAGTTCTTTAGCATGTTTGAGCTGCCACTGCCCCATATTGTCCAGCAGAATAATATCGATCCCCGGAATCGTCAGCACGCGGTCCAGTTGATCGTCCACATGGTCCACTTCCACGACGACAAACTTTACATTCTTATTCGCCCGTGCCGCTTCGACCATCTTTGCCAGCTTCGGTTCAAACTTCGGCCCCAGTTCGGCGATATGATTATCCTTAAACATCACCGCATCGCCCAAACTCATCCGGTGATTGTACCCGCCGCCGCAGCGGACGGCATATTTTTCCAGTTCCCGCCAGCCGGGAATGGTCTTGCGTGTGTCATAGATCTTCGCCTTGGTGCCGCGTGTGGCGCTGACAAACTTCCAGGTCATCGTACTGATCCCGCACAGCCGCTGCAAAAAGTTCAGCACCACGCGCTCCGCGCTCAGCATCGAACGCAGCGGCCCTTTGATCACACCCAGCTTATCGGCCACACTCGCCCGGCAGCCGTCGGCCACCAGCGGCTTAAATGCCAGCCGCGCGTCATACTTTTTTAAAATAACCGGAACCATCTCCATCCCGCTGACGACAATTTCTTCACGGCTGACCAGATACCCCTTCGCGGTTTCATCGGCGCCGATGGTAATCTCACTGGTCGGGTCGCCCTTACCGAAGTCTTCATAAACGGCAATATCGATCAGCGTTTCGATCTTGGCCAGATCAAGCTTTTTCAGATTCTTTCGCGCGATGCGTTCGTGGCTGCCGCGTGGGATGATCCTGTTCATTGTTATCTGCCTTTCTTTTGGAACTACGAATAGACACGAATATACACTAATAAAGGTTGTAACACACATTTGTGCTCATTCGAGTTCATCTGCAACTTGTCTTCTTTAACAAACAATTCTTTTCCATTCCAGTTTTGATCGCTTGAAGTTCAGAATGAGACCCACTTTCAAACCTGTGATTTTTGAGTAGTTCATCATCTGCCCTAATTCGTGATTTGTGATGCGGTCAATCACTTTGGTATCCACAACCAGTTTTTCGTGAGTAATCAAATCCGACAACATCAAACACTTCTTCTTTAAAAATTAATTCGTGTTCATTGGTGTTCATTCGTGGTTCTCTTTTGGTTCTTTCATCATTCGCCGTCGATCCCCGGCATGTCTTTCAGTTCCTGTATCTGATCCCGCAGCCGCGCCGCCTTTTCAAACTCCAGCGCCTCCGCCGCGGCGAGCATTTCCGTTTCAAGCCGGGTCAGCAGTTCGGTCTTGTCGTATTCGGTCTCGGTCAGGTGCACCGCTTCCTGGGCCGTCTTCCGCGCCCGCAGTTCCTCAGCCAGTCCGCTCTTGATCTCCTTGCGGATCGTTTCCGGCGTAATCCCGTGCGTTTCATTATACGCCAGTTGGATTGTACGCCTGCGTTCGGTTTCGTCAATGGCTTTTTTCATCGAGCCGGTCACCGTATCCGCATACAGGATCACCTTGGCGTTCACATTCCGCGCCGTCCGCCCGATGGTCTGCACCAGCGAGGTCTCACTCCGCAAAAAGCCCTCCTTGTCCGCATCCAGGATCGCCACCAGCGACACCTCCGGCAGGTCCAGCCCCTCCCGCAGCAGGTTGATCCCCACCAGCACATCAAACGCACCCGCCCGCAGATCCCGCAAAATCTCCACCCGCTCCAGCGTCTGGATCTCGCTGTGCAGATATTTACACCGAATCCCCTTGCCGGACAAAAAGCTCGACAGATCCTCCGCCAGCCGCTTGGTCAGCGTCGTCACCAGCACCCGCTCCCTGACCTCAACCCGCTTTTTGACCTCTTCCATCAGGTGGTTGATCTGGTCGGACGCCGGATACACAAAGATCTCCGGATCCACCAGCCCCGTCGGCCGGATGATCTGCTCGACCACTTCCCCCTCGCACAGTTCCAGCTCATACGGCGCCGGCGTCGCGGATACGAACACCGCCTGCTTCCACCGCTGCTGAAACTCCTCAAACCGCAGGGGGCGGTTGTCCATCGCGCTCGGCAGCCGGAACCCGTGATCGACCAGCACTCCCTTGCGGCTGCGGTCGCCGGCGTACATTGCCCGAAGCTGCGGGATCGTCACATGCGATTCGTCGATAAACAGCAGAAAGTCCTCCGGAAAGTAGTCGATCAGCGTAAACGGCCGCGAACCGGGCTTCAGGCCCGCCATATGCCGGGCGTAGTTCTCGATGCCGCTGCAGTAGCCGACTTCCTGGATCATTTCCAGGTCGTATTTCGTCCGTGCCTCCAGTCGCTGGGCCTCCAGCAGCTTGCCCGCGTGCCGCAATTCAAGCAGTCGATCATCCAGTTCTTCCTTGATACTCGCGCACGCCGATTCGATGCGTTCGGCGGGCAGGATGTAGTGCTTGGCCGGATAGATGAACACCTGCGACTCGGTCGCAAGGACGTCGGCGCTGACCGGGTGGATGTAGCTGATGGCCTCGATCTCGTCCCCGAAGAACTCAAACCGCACCCCGAACGACTCATACGACGGCCACAGTTCCACCACATCCCCGCGCACGCGGAACTTGCCGCGGGCAAAGTCGATGTCGTTGCGCTCATATTGCAGGTCCGCGAACCGTCCCAGCAGCTTATTCCGCTCGACCTCGTCACCGACGCGGATGCCGATCACGCTGGCCTGGTAGTCCTCCGGGCTGCCGAGTCCGAAGATGCACGAGACGCTGGCGACGATGATCACATCATCGCGGCTGAGCAGGCTCGTCGTGGTGCTAAGCCGCAGCCGGTCCAGCTCGTCGTTGCGCGAGGCGTCCTTTTCGATGTAGATATCCCGCTGGGGGATGTACGCCTCCGGCTGGTAGTAGTCGTAATAGCTGACAAAGTACTCGACGGCGTTATCGGGAAACAGCTCCTTGAATTCCTCGTAGAGCTGTGCGGCCAGCGTCTTGTTGTGCGAGATGACCAGGGCAGGGCGGCGGGTGCGCTCGATGACGTTGGCCATGGTGAAGGTCTTGCCGCTGCCGGTCACGCCTAAGAGCGTCTGGTACGGCCTGTTCTCGGCGACGCCCGCCGCAAGCGCATCGATGGCCCTCGGCTGGTCGCCGGCCGGCTCGAACGCACTGTGGATTTTGAACTGTCCCATACAGACGGGACATCATAGCACGATTCGGCTCATACGGGAAGTGTTACATCAGAGCCGCGACAGTCATGGAGCGGGCAAAGCGGCAGGCGAACTGCCCGAAAGCTCCTCCCCTGCGAAGGGGAGGTGGCCGTCAGGCCGGAGGGGTTTAAGCTGGAAGCCGGGCAGGATGGGCAAATGTAGGGTGGGCCGTGCCCACGCTGATAAAAATGGAAAATTCCTTTTAATCCCTGTGCTTTCAAAAAGCCATCTCTCCAACCTCAAGAATACAAGGACACAAGAACGGAAGAATACAAGGACATAAGAATACAGGTATACAAGTATACAAGCCGGGCAGGGTGGGCAAATGTAGGGTGGGCCGTGCCCACGCTGATAAAAATGGAAAATTCCTTTTGATCCCTGTGCTTTCAAAAAGCCATCTCTCCAACCTCAAGAATACAAGGACACAATGGGAAAAATAAAGGGTTCAGATACCTTTATGGGGTTGAATGGACTTGGTCGCGTTGAATTGTTCGTCCCCTTTGGGGTTGGTGATTGGTAATCCTATCGGGCGGGACGCCTGCGTTCCCAGTGCGCGTAAAAAAGCCGCCGCATGCTTTTTCCAAAGCGTGCCGCGGCGGCGGGTTTGTTTCATTTGCGAAGCGGGACGCTTCGGCCGCACTGTTTTAGAGCACTTCAAGTTTTTATGTTCCGACTTAGGCCGTCGTGAGGACGAAGCCGCAACAGGCATAAGGCGAACACTAAAAATTGAATTGCTCTAGATGCGGTTTGTGCTGGTGATGCGTGCCATGCGCTGGGATTTGCGGCGGGCGCGCCGGTTCTTCTCGGAGGGTTTTTCGTAGTAGCTGTTCCGCTTGATATCGCGGATCAGGCCCTCTTTTTCGCACATCTTCTTAAACCGCTTGACCATCTGCTGGATACTCTCACCAGCTCTCGACTTAACCTTAATCATACTGTCTTAATCACCTCGCTTACGCTTATCTAAACACGATTTATCTCTTTTTTGATATAGACGAAAAGCCCTAACATAGTTATCTCGGCAAAAAAATCAAGGGAAATCTTGAAAAAGGCAATAGGCAGTGGGCAGAAGGCAGAAGTTTCTGTCGGCTATTGCCTGTTGGCTACTGCCAAATGCCTTGTTTTTTAGTACTCAAAGGGTTTTTTGGCGACGGAGAAGGGCCGGTGGCGGCCGATATTGTTCAGCAGGCCCACGGCGATCAGGTTGGCGACCATGCTGGAGCCGCCGTAACTGACCAGGGGCAGCGTCAGGCCGGTGATCGGCATCATCCCCAGCACCATGCCCACATTGACCAGCACCTGCACCGCGAACATCGCCGCGATGCCGACCGCCACAAGGCGACCAAACGGGTCGGTATTCAGCCAGGCCAGCTCGATCGCGCAGGCGATCAATACAATATAGAGTCCCAGCACCACCGCACAGCCGATCAGCCCGAACTGGTGGGCGATGATCGGGAAGATCATGTCATTGTCGGCTTCCGGGATGTTGAGGTAGCTTTGGTTTTGCAGGTACGGTCCCTTTCCGAAGCCGTAACCGGTCAGGCCGCCGGAAGCGATCGCCCGCTTGGCCTGGAGCAGCTGGTAGCCGTCGTTGCGCTCCCAGGTCCGCAGATTGTCCGGGTTGCCGACGAGGATCCTGGCCAGTGTTTCGTTGTTTTCCGCCGCATTCTTGATCGTTTCGTTCTGCAGCAGCACCGACGAGACCCGCATCCGCTGATAGGACTTCATGAATTTCCACATCAGCGGCGACACCGCCAGTCCCATCAGCAGGATAAGACCGAGATGCCTGACCCGTGCCCCGGCGACGAACAGCATGCAGAACAGGACCGGCATCAGCAGCATCGTCGTGCCCAGATCCGGCTCCAGCAGGATCAGCACCATCGCCAGCAGCGTCAGGGCGAACGGCCCGGCCAGGCCGATAAATGTGCGGTAATTGGAGCGAAAACGCAGATACCATGCCAGGGCCAGGATGTAGGCGATCTTGCAGAACTCCGACGGCTGGACCATAAATCCGAAGCCGATCTTGATCCAGCGGTGGATGCCTTTGCGGTCGTGGACAAAGGGAATGTTGAAGATTTCCTTATCGACCAGCAGGATCGCCAGCAAAAACAGCACGACCGCGTACAATGCGTAGCTGATCGGGCCGAGCCGCTGGTAATTGAACAGATTGACCAGGACCAGCATGACCAGCCCCGCCGCGGCGAAAATAAGCTGCTTTTTCCATTTTCCGGTGTATTTGTTGGGGGCTTGAGTCCTTGCGTCCTTGTCTTCCTGCGTCCTTGCGTTCTCGAGTTCTCGAGTTCTCGAGTTCTTGCGTCCTTGAGTCCTTGTGTCCTTGAGTCCTTGTGTCCTTGAGTCCTTGCGTTCTTCTTCGTTATTTCTTAATTCTTCACTCTCAATTCTTAATTCATTCGAGGGGTGCCCAACGGCGTAAATGGTTATAATTCCGATGGTTACAAGTCCGGCCGTCGCGGCCAGCAGCAGCAGGCGCATCAGGAAAAACCGACCATGGAAAACAGATAAAAGCATGCTGTGATTGTAGAGTGTAGATTATAAATTGTAAATTGATTTATTTCTCCTCCCCCTGCATCCCTACATACTTGAGTTCCTGTATTCCTGTATTCTTGCGTCCTTGAGTTCCTGAGTTCTTGAGTCCTTGCGTCCTTGCGTTCTTGAGTTCTTGCGTTCCTGTGTCCTTGAGTCCTTGAGTCCTTGCGTCCTTGCGTCCTTGCGTTCTTGAGTCCTTGTTTTCCTGTCTCCGCGGCAAAACCCTGACTTTTTTATAATCCCGTAAATCCCGTTAATCCTGTCTAAAAATAATCCGCGACCCGCTATTTAAGGCCATTAAAATAAAGCAGTTACGCATAATAATCAAATTTTTAGTGTTGAAAATTTGGTTTTGACGGTTTTTTTTGTTTTTTCCCTTGCATCGGGCGCGTGGATATTGTATCATCAGCAGTGTACAAGGTTCCCGCTATGTGGATATTGTGCCCAATCGCTGTTCCCGGGGGAATAACGAGGGTAAAAGTAAGAGTTCACACTTTAGTGTGGAAAAACAAACTAAACGTTTGAGCTCCTGCGAATGGAAAGAAAAAACCTTGGGGTGCGTTGCCTCGAGGGTGGTGAAGTATAGAAGAAGAAAAGAGAAGAAAAAGAGAAAGGTAAGGTGTTCTATGAAAAAGATTCTTGTAAGTTTGCTGGTGCTGGCAATATGTGCTCCGGCAATGGCCGATGTAGCGGTCACCGCAGTTGATTCAGGCAGCGGCGTTCTGACGATCACGGTCACCCCGACAGCCGGTGCAGTCGTTCGCGGCGTTGGCCTGGTGCTGGGAACAAGCGCAGGCGACGGTGTTGCAGACAGCGGATTTGCGGCGGGCCTGAACACAAACATCGACTATTTCTACACGAATGGCGTTGGTGGCGTAGTTGGCGATACACCCAATGGTGAAGGTCACCCGATGGCTGATCCGCTGGC
>JBDLJN010000103.1:0-10780 GCA_039714335.1 Planctomycetota bacterium | reverse complement strand
AGGCCCTGAAAGATATGGTCGTCAATATGGCACATGGCGGAAAAGTCGCGTTACTGGGTATTCTGCCGCCGACCGAAATAGACTGGGATTTCATTGTCTTTAACGGGCTGACTCTCAAAGGTATTTATGGCCGTCTAATGTATGAGACATGGTATAAACTAACCATGCTGATTCAGTCCGGTCTGGATATTACACCGCTGATCACCCATCGTTTCCACTATACCGAATACGAAAAGGGATTCGAGGCGATGCGGTCGGGCAGTGCCTGCAAGGTTATTTTGGATTGGGCGGATGTGTCCTGATAAGAAAGGGAAATTGAAATGCTTGGAAAAATGAAAGATTATCTCAGCGAACAACTTTGTCAGATTAAGCAGGATGGATTATATAAAGGTGAGCGGGTCATTACCAGCCCTCAGCAAAATCGTATTACCGTAGAATCGGGTGAGTCCGTATTGAATTTCTGTGCCAATAACTACCTCGGCCTGTCGGATCATCCTGAAGTGGTCCAGGCGGCCCGCAGCAGTTATGACAAGTGGGGCTACGGCCTGTCCTCGGTTCGTTTTATTTGCGGCACGCAGCAGATCCATAAGGAACTGGAACAAAAGGTGGCCCGGTTTCTTGGTACCGAGGATACGATCCTTTACAGTTCCTGCTTCGACGCCAACGGCGGTTTGTTTGAAACGCTGCTGGGCCCGGAAGACGCGATTCTCAGCGATGCGTTGAACCATGCCAGTATTATTGATGGGGTTCGTTTGTGCAAAGCGAAGCGGTATCGATATGCAAACAGTGACATGAGTGACCTGGAGCAAAAGCTGAAGGAAGCACAAGGCGCCCGATTTCGTCTGATTGCCACCGATGGGGTTTTTTCCATGGATGGCTATGTGGCGAAATTAGACGAGATTTGCGACCTGGCGGACACATATGATGCGATGGTGATGATTGATGATTGTCATTCGACTGGCGTGATCGGCAAGACCGGCCGCGGAACCCCGGAATATCGCGGGGTGATGGGACGTGTCGACATCATCACCGGTACATTCGGCAAGGCCCTCGGCGGTGCCAGCGGCGGCTTTACGACAGGGCGAAAGGAAATTATCGAAATACTTCGTCAACGCAGCCGGCCTTATCTGTTTTCCAACACACTGGCTCCGGCGATTACATGTGCATCTTTGAAAGCGTTGGATATGCTGAGTTCCTCGACGGAATTGTTGGACCGGCTTCAGGATAACACAAGGTATTTTAGAGAACGGATACAGGCGACGGGCCTGAACGTCCTGCCGGGTGACCATCCGATTACCCCGGTGATGCTGGGCGATGCCGTCCTGGCCCAGAAAATGGCTCAACGCCTGCTGGAAGAGGGGATTTATGTGATTGGGTTTTCCTACCCGGTTGTCCCGAAAGGGCAGGCACGGATCCGGACCCAGATTTCTGCGGCTCATACAAAGGATGATTTGGACCTGGCGATTGAGAAATTCGGACAGGTTGGCAAGGAATTAGGGGTTTGCTGATCCTATTTTTTTCTGGGATGTTGAAATATGCTGGTAATTATTGATTATGGTGTTGGAAATGTGCGAAGCGTGATCAACGCGTTTCGCTATATCGGCTCGGACATTACGGTGAGCTGCGATCCGGCGGTGATCGCCAAAGCCGACGGTTTAATTCTGCCGGGTGTGGGGGCCAGCGGCTATGCGATGGAAAAGGTCTCACCCATTGCCGATGTTATTACTGAGCAAGCCCTCTCCGGCAGGCCGCTGTTGGGAATTTGTGTGGGCTTCCAGCTTTTATTCGAAGAAAGCCATGAGATGGGTACGCACCGATGCCTCGGGCTGGTGAAGGGCAAGGTCGTCCCGATTCCGACCGATCTGGGCCTGACCATTCCCCACATGGGCTGGAACTATGTCAAATTTGCTGATGGTATGTGTCTGTTTGACGGTTTGGGTGAAGGACGGCATTTTGCATTTGCCAATTCATTCCATGCCGAAGTCAGCGATCCGGATGCAAAACTGGCTTCTGCCGAGTATGGTGTCCCGATTGCCGCCGGCGTTGAAAAGGGCAATATCTTTGGTTGTCAATTCCACCCGGAAAAAAGCGCTGCCGATGGCCTGCAGGTACTCAAAAATTTTGTCAAGATTTGTCATGAGGAATCCAAGCCATGCTGACCAAACGAATCATCCCCTGTCTGGATGTTAAAGATAACCGTGTCGTCAAAGGCGTTAACTTCCTGAACCTGCGGGATGCGGGCGACCCGATAGAACTGGGTAAAAAATACAGCGACGAAGGTGCTGACGAGTTGGTCTTTCTGGACATCACGGCGACGATCCGCTCGAAAAAGACGATTGTCGAGTTGGTCGAAAAAGTTGCCCAAAATGTTTTCATCCCCTTTACCGTTGGTGGCGGTATTTCCAGGGCCGATGAGATCGGCCTGCTGCTGCGAAGCGGGGCGGATAAATGCTCCATCAACACCGCCGCGGTCAACAATCCTGACATTCTGCGTGAATCGGCTGAACGATTTGGAAGTCAGTGTGTGGTGCTGGCCATCGACGCCCGCCGAACACCGAACATAACGGGCAAATGGCATGTAACGGTCAAGGCCGGCTCGGAACCAACGGACATTGACGCGATTGAATGGGCGATACGGGCCGAAAAACTTGGCGCTGGTGAAATCCTGCTGACCAGTATGGACGCTGACGGCACGCAGGCCGGTTATGATATCGACTTGACCCGTGCGGTCGCTGAGGCCGTACAGATCCCGGTAATCGCTTCCGGCGGGGCGGGCACGCTTGAATCGCTTGCAGAGGTTCTTGATGCCGGCAAAGCCGATGCGGTTCTGGCCGCTTCGATTTTCCACTACGGAACCTATTCCATCAAAGAAACCAAAGAGTTTTTGAAACAACACGGCGTCCCTGTGCGTCCTGTATAGTATGTGTCTCTATGAAACTGTTACGTCGACATAAGATTGTTTTGCTTGTCTTGGGGATTTACTGGCCGTTTTTGTTCTGGCTGACCCATACTCCTGTTCGTCAGATTGTGAAACAAAGCGGCGTGAGCGATAAAATGATGCATACCTTGGCTTATTTCGCATTAACCTTTCTGATCTGGTTTGCAATTAACCCTTATGGAAAAGTTAGCTGGGCCAAAGCCAAGGCCTGGTTTGTCGTTCTCGCGGTCGCCTTGTACGGCGTGACGGATGAATTCTTGCAAGCGAGAGTAGGTCGTTCAGCCGACACGATGGACTTTATTGCGAATCTGTTCGGTGTTCTTCTGGCCTTGGGATTGTTATCGATCATCGGTTTCTGGTCAGCAATGTTGATGGCGTCCGCAGTGTTCATTTTTATCTTGTCGGATATATCCCGTTTGATGGCACTGCCGGAGTATGCCCATTATGCTGCTGCTTTTCACTTTACGGCTTATACGGCTTTTACGCTGATCTGGACCCAATGGCTGGAACGGTTTAGCAAATTCATTCCCGGAAGGGCCGATTGGCTGGCAGTTTCAGCACTCGTTCCGGCGGGGTTGCTGCTGCTGGTCAAGCTGATGGCGCCGATTTGGGGTCGCCCACTGAATATCTATCATATTGCAGTTGCGGCCTTTGGGATCGCCGCGGCGGTGCTGGCCTCGTGGAGTTTGTTCAAATTTTCACGAAAATCCTTTCCTCGCGATTAGCGGCCTTTGACAGAAGGCCCCAAATGCGGTACTATGCTTCTTCGTTAAATCTGAAAAAATCAATAGGAATCTGTATTTTGAAAGTGGAGATTATTATGAAACAGATACGATTAATTTTAGTTTTGGGTTGCCTGGTGTCTTTTGTGTCGATTGTCCATGCGGAAGACAAGGCTCCGGCCGGTGCCGAAAAAGCTAAAAAAGCAAAAGAGCCGACCGCCAAAGAACAAAAGACATCCTTAAATCCGGTTGTCAAGATGGTAACTAACAAGGGTGAGATTCTCGTTGAATTGAATGCCAAAAAGGCACCAATTACCGTGGCTAATTTTTTGGCTTATATCAAAGACGGCTTTTACAATGATACGGTCTTTCACCGTATCATCAAGGGCTTTATGGTTCAGGGCGGGGGCATGACAGTCGACTTGCAGAAGAAAAAGACGAAACCGCCAATCAAAAACGAATCATACAACAAATTACGAAACAAACGCGGCACCATTGCGATGGCCCGTACGAACGCCCCGGACAGCGCAACCAGCCAGTTTTTTATTAATCACGTTGATAATCGAACGCTGGATTTTGACGGTCCTTATAAACCTGGTTATGCCGTGTTCGGAAAAGTCACCAAGGGCATGGAAGTTGTGGATGCGATTGCTGAAATTGCGACCAAACGCGTTGGGCCGCACGGTAATGTGCCGGTCGAACAGGTTGTGATTAAGTCGGTAACACTGCTCGACCCGAAAGCTGAGAAAGCAGATAAAAAAGCGGATACAATAAAATCTGCCAAAAAAGAAAAGGATAATCAATAAGGAAATAACATGACACAGGTTCAAATGAAAACGACAATGGGTGATATGGTTATCGAATTGGATGCCGACGCGGCGCCGGTGACGGTAAAAAACTTTTTGGAATATGCGAATGATGGTTTTTACAGCGGCACCATTTTTCACCGCGTGATTAAGGGCTTTATGGTTCAGGGCGGCGGCATGGACAAGGAGATGAATTCCAAGCCGAATAACGATCCGATCATCAATGAAGCAGCCAACGGTCTCAAAAACGACCGCGGCACACTGGCCATGGCCCGCACCGGAGACCCGGACAGCGCGACCAGCCAGTTCTTTATCAACCACGCCGACAACGATTTTCTAAACTATACCGGCCCTACGCCAGACAAGATCGGCTATGCGGTTTTCGGTAAGGTAACACACGGAATGGATGTCGTGGACGCTATTGCCAAGGTCAAGACCACCCGCAGCGGACACTATGACGATGTGCCCGCCGAACCGGTCGAGATCCTGTCTGTAACTGTGATGGAATAGTAACGCCGGCATCTTGCTGGCGCAAGCCGCCCGATTATACCGCCGGTGTTTACCGCAAACGCGATCGGGGAGCTTGCGCTCCCGCGCTGTTGTCTGGGCCGTACATTTTTGACGAAAAATGAGAAAAATCGCAAAAAACCTGTAACAAATCCAAGAATCCTGCGTCTAATACACTAAACGCGGGATTTTTTTATGGAAATAAGGAGAATACGATATGGATACAGAACATGAAATCCCCATTTCTTTGAAGATTGTAGCGTGGCTATTTATTATTGGTGGGATATTTGCCGTTCTTGAGGTCATTGTTTCGCTGATGCACAGTCACATCAATATCAATTTTGGTGTCTTGGGCCTCTTTATTGGTCCGGGATTACTTCATCTTCGTTCCGGTTGGCGGACTTGTGCTCTTGTCTTTATCTGGCTAGCATTGATTTTGGTTCCTATTGCCGCAGTTTTTATGCTGACAACAACTGGCCCATTGGATTTTATGATTTTTGGTCAGAAAGCTGGCCATGTCGGAAAGGGGGTCGGGTTTTCCGTCGCAGTGTTTATATTTGCCCTGACATTCTGGCAATATCGTGTGCTGACACGGCTAGATGTTCGCCGACTTTTTGGCGTTGACACAGTGGATAACGATCAGAGATATCAATCATTTGATGAAATAAAGACAACTGACTAAGGAAAGGAAAAATCATGAGGAAAACAGCTTTTGTTGGCAGTTTGTTTATTGTGTCCACCCTGCTCAGTGGGTGTATCTTTGTCAGCAGTAGCAAGACAACGCCGCAGGAGCATCCCAAGCCCCACTGTGTTCAGACCCCGCCGGTCAGCGCGACAATAGCGGAGATCGATGCGGCCGGAAAGTTGATGTCGCCGTCAGCTAAAGCCAATATTTATAAGGCCATTGCCCGGCGTCCGGACCTGACCACGCAGGAAAGGATACATCTGACCAATGCGGTAACACACCTTATGTCTCCATCTGACAAAGAGGAAATACTGTTGATCCTCGTCAATAACCATCCGGCGCCTGTTCAACCCGCACCAAAGCAGAGCCGCACAGCGAAGCCGCCGATTCCCGGTACGGCGGAACCACCCGAGAAATAGCGGCCTGAAAGGCCAGCGTATCTTAGCCCAGGGCAACGCCCTGGGTATTGGATTGATAAAAAGAATTTGCGCCCTGAAAGGGCAGAGTAATACAAAACGATTAAAACAACGAGAGGATACAAAATGAAAACAGCATTAATGATGGTTACAATTTCAGCATTATTTTTAGGTGGATGTGCGACAACTGGTTCAAGCGATGCTTTTAGAAGCGACGGTCTGCCGGACGAGAAGTATTGTGTCGGGGGTGGGTTTAAGATGAACTATGTCACAAATACATTCGGCCATGTTTACCTTGTCGATCTAAATTCAAAAAAAATACTTGAGACAGCATATGTCTCCAAAGGCGACGCTTATACTTTTGCCTTCAATCCGGATGATGATGCGGTTCATTTGAAACTGAAAAAGATGGGTATAGATCCCGTGAATATGAAACTGGGGCTTTATTTTGTACCGATCCACAAAAAACAGTAGTTCATAGGAATAAATTACAGCTCAAAAAAACTGAAAGGAACGGTTCGTTGAAACTTATTCTTCATGAAGTCGAATTGAATTCAAAAGATGTTGAATCCAGTGAAAAATTCTACCATGACCTTTTAGGGCTTCCTGTCCATGTTGATCAGGAAGGACTCAAAGTATTTGATTCCGGATGGTCGGGACTCGATTTGAATGTTTCGGTGCACAATCCCGGCAAGACAACAATTTCTTTTCTCGTCGATAATCTTGATGAGTTTATTGCGATGCTGAAGGATAACGGTCACAAGGTGGGCGATATTTATGAAACTCATTTAGAGATGCGAGCCGTAGAGCTTGAAGACCCTAATGGTAACAGAATTGAAATTCAATGTCCTACTGAAAAGTCGCCGCAGTTTCTGCATGATATGGTTAAATCACTAACTTAAGGCGGATCAACTCGGCGATACGGTCAGCAGTTTGACCGCGGCGAGGATGCAGACGAGGATGAAGACGGCGCGGACGATGTTTTTCGGCAGGGTATGCATGAGGTGTCCGCCGACAGCGCCGCCGATGATGGCACCGGGAATGATACAGATCGCGATCTTCAACGACTCTGTAAATTCGATGCCGTGCTGGGCCAGCGTCCAGTTCTTGTAAGTCGCCCCCAGCCACGAAATACACACGATCAATGTGGCCGAATGGCTCATCGCTCGCTTCATCGGGCTTTTCAGCATTAACTGTTGTAAAGGTGTCGCAACGGTTCCGGCTCCGATGCCGAGCAGACCTGACCCTAAACCTGTGACCAGCCCTACTAACCAGCTCAATTTTGTTTTCGGTTCAGCCGGTGTGTCCTCCGTTTCTGCTGGGGGTGTTTTTTGTGTTATGCTGCGGTACAGGCGGATGCCGTTATAGATAGCTACATAAGCCAGAAAACCGCCGAATACGCGCGCAAGCAGGTAATCATTGGTCCCCTTAAAGATCGGTGAATTGCTCAGTGCCACACCGGCGACAATCCCAACCATTGCCATCGGAACCAAACGCATCAGAACCTTTTTTGAGATTAGCTTTGCCTTGTGATGGGCGATCATCGACGCCGAAGAAACGAAGAAGATGCAGATCATCGAAGCGGCCTGATAGAGATGCTGGTCTTCGCCGAATACGAATGTCATCGCCGGGATCATAAAGACCGCGCCGCCGATGCCCAGCAACCCGCCCAAAAGGCCCATCAACAATCCAATGATGATAAGGACAACGATATCCATGATTAATTAGTGCCCGGATGAAACAGTTCGTTGAATTTTGTCTCGATACGTTCGCTTTCGCACAGCGTCTGGCCGATCAGCACACCGCCGACGCCGACCTGGATCAACTTCTCGACATCGGCCCGGGTTTTGATACCGCTTTCGGCGATAAGCTCTTTTCGATTGTCCACCAGCTCCGCCAAACGGGCGGTGTTGTTGATATCTACTGTCATTGTTGCCAGGTCGCGGTTGTTGATGCCCAGCACGCTGTAATTTTTCTGCGGGAACCCAACCAGACTCCGCATCTGTAAAAGAGTGTCTGCGCCGTGAACCTCGATCAGGGCCGTCAGTGTCAGCTCGTTGGCCAGGATCAGCAGATCCATCAATGTTGCCGGATCGAGCGCCTCGGCGATCAGCAGAATCGCATCCGCTCCGGCGGCCCGTGCCTCATAAACCTGGTAGGGATCAACAATGAAATCTTTCCGAAGGACCGGGACTGACACCGCTTCTTTGACCGCCGTCAGGTATTCCAGCTTGCCTTGAAAGTATTTCTCATCGGTCAATACGCTGATCGCATCGGCCCCGCATTGTTCATAAGTTTGCGCAATCGTTACCGGATCAAAATCAGCCCGAATCAACCCCGCCGACGGCGAGGCCTTTTTGACCTCGGCGATCACATTCAGCCCGCGCGGATGCTTCTTGGTAACAGCCGAATAAAAATTGCGGCATTTTTTCAGTCCCTGCATCTTGTCTTTGAGCAGTTCAACCGGTTGCAGTTCTTTACGCTGCCGGACCTCAATACGCTTATCGGCGATGATCTTGTCGAGGATGTTGGCCACGGTTTAGTCCTTTTTGGAAAGCTGAACAAACAGCATCCGCAGTTGATCGAGGGTGCTTTTCAGGAGTTTCTTTTCTTCGTCGGTCAGATTGGGTTTGCATTTTTCTTCCAGCATCCCCAGCATATCGATATTAAATTTCGCGATCGCCCAGTCCGGCTCAACTTCTTTCTCTTTATCTCCTTCGGGCCGGATCAGACCCAGTGCGTAAAACGCCTGCGTCGCCAGCATACTGACCAGGCCGGAAAAGTTCGCCTCCGGCATGGGTGGTTGGGGGCTGGCTTCTTTTTCGTGTTCGGCCTTTTCCTGTTTTTTCAATGTCTCTTTTTCCTTTTGGGCCTGTTCTTTCCAGTCCTCGTCAATAATTATCTTTTTTTCTTCGTCTGCCATACTTTTCTCCAAAAATGAAACCACAGATTACGCAGATTTTCGCGGATTAATAGAAAAAATATAAAAAATCCGTGTCAATCCGTGAAATCCGCGGTTAAAAGTTAATACTGTTTCATACTTCGCCGAACATCTCTTTTCTGCTGTTGATCGATCATCTTGGCGCGTTTGTCATACTGTTTTTTGCCGGTCGCCAGGGCCAGTTCCACCTTGGCGATCCCGCGCGAGTTAAAATATATTTTTGTCGGGACCAGCGTAAAACCACGCTGTTCCAGTTTGGTGCGGATTTTTTTGATCTGGGACTTATGCAGCAGCAGCTTTCTTTTCCGCAGGGGGTCGTGATTGGTATAGCCGCCGCGGTCGTACTGGGCGATCTTGCAGTTTACCAGCCAGACCTCATTGCCGATAACCCGCGCATAACAGGCGTCCAGATCGCACTGCCTGTTCCGCAGGCTCTTGACCTCGGTGCCCAGCAGCGAAATCCCCGCCTCGACCTTCTCGACCAGTTCAAAATTGTGATAGGCCTTTTTGTTCTTGATCGAAGGATTCACATCAGGTTTTACATTCTTTCCCTTAGACATCCGGGATATGATAGCAGAAAGGCGGTAATTTGCAAGGCATCCTCGATGATTAAACAAAAACAGCGATTGCCGAATGGTATCGGCAACCGCTGCGAAATCTCATTGGCATTCAATAGCTATTTAACTATCCGAATGCAGAGTGGATAGCGATAGGCATTGCCCTTGTTGGATTCGATGCTGGCAATGATAATCATCACAAGATTGAAAATCCCTAAAGCAGCAAAAAGGAAAATCCCAACAATAACGAAAAACAGCGGGATGCAGACAATGGCGTAAATCGCAATGGAAATCTGGAAATTCAATGCTTCTTTGCCCTGATCGTCAACGAATGCAAATTCATCCTTTTTGATCAACCAGAGAATTAGCGGACCCAGAACGTTAGCAAATGGAATGCTTGTAAACATTGCCAGCGCTGCCAGATGGCAGAACATTCCCCACATTTTTGCGTCTTTGGAAATCTCACCAGTTGCCGGCGGGGGTGTTTGTGGAGAGGGTTGCTCCGGGATCGGCGGTGCAGATGCGTCGTACTCCGTTGGGGTTGATTGCTGTGGGGGTTGTTCGGGGCTTTGCGGCGGCTGATTTTCCGGTGTTGGGTTAGGGTTGTCCATATTCTGATCCATAATGTTGCCTCCTAAATGCTAAATAAAGTTTCCCTTAAAACTCCATTATTTCTCTGAAATCTACCACACCGGAGCCGCTTTGTCAATAAACAAAAAAGGCGGCTTCTGAGGTCGCCTTAAGAGGTTTATTTTTCAGCTTCGTTAGCTGGGCTTCTTGCAGGACGCACAGAATTGGCCCATCCGTTCCATTGCGACCGTCAGATTGTCCATATTGCCGTCGAGTTTGGCATAGGCGTCGATCAGTTCGAGCAGTCCTGGGTCTGCCGGTTTTTCGCCGAAGCGGTGGGCGACATTGACGATGCCGGCGTCCAGCCCGTATTCCATCGCCTTGGCGGTATATGCCCTGGCAATGCCGATGCGTCGCCCGGGCAGATCCCGGCAGGAATTGCTGAGACCCAGTGAACAATGACAATTTTTCATTTGTGGGTCGGTTTTGATCTTCTTAATGGTTTCAAAGGCCCGATAGGTGTAGCCCGGCACGCCCGGTTCCATCGGCATATCGATGGCGATCGGGAATACGGTTGAGTCGAAGAAGATCTCTTCGGGCTTAAATCCATATTGCATCGCTTTATCAAAGATTTCCTT
>JBDLJN010000102.1:0-11067 GCA_039714335.1 Planctomycetota bacterium | reverse complement strand
CGATCTGCGGGGTGTCCGCTCCCATGGAGTGATCCGCACTGAACATTATGTAACTCGCCTGAATGCTGGCAGTCTCAACAAGAACCCCAGCTTTGGATTTAAAAAAATACGAGCAGGGGCCGGACTGTTGAATGCTGACGACGGCATGGGCCATCCTGCTTGTCTTGAAGCCATGGACAAGGCCTGCAAACTCGCCAAAGATTCCGGTATAGCCATGGTCGGCGTGTACAACGGCAGTCACTGCGGCGCCCTCTCCTACTTTATGATGCATGCCGTCTCTAAAGGGATGCTCGGTATTGGCGTTACCCACACCGACAAATGCGTGGCCCCGTTTGGCGGTTCCCAGGCATTTTTTGGCACCAACCCGATTGCTTTTGGTTTTCCCACCAAGAACCATGACCCGGTCATCCTCGATATGGCCACTTCCAATACCGCCTTTGGTAAAATCCTGCACGCCAGGGAACAAAACTCATCGATTCCCGATGACTGGGGCATTGACGATCAAGGAAACCCGACAACGGATCCCAATAAAGTCGTGGCAATGACCCCTTTTGGTGCCCACAAAGGCTATGGAATCGCCCTGGTCATCGACGTCCTGACCGGAGTGCTGATGGGGGCCGAGTACGGCCCGCATATTACTGCCATGTACGGCGATTACGAAAAACCACGGAAACTGGCAAGCACCATGATCGCCATCGACCCGGAGACATACACCGGATTCGATCATTTCATCAATAAAATGGACGCCATGGTCGACGACCTGCATAATCATCCGCCGGCACCGGGATTCGATTCAGTTCTGGTACCAGGTGAAATAGAATGGCAAAATGAGCGAAGTAACCGGGAACACGGTGTACCAGTGCTGGAGTCACTCTATGATTATTTGAAAGGGTAAGTTTCAGTCTCTTCACCTGAAAGGTAAATCAATCCTTAGAACCAATATGATAAATCCAATAACGATTAATGTTCCGGGAAGTATCGAGTTCGGCGCCGGAAAAATCAACACACTGACAGAACATCTGAAACAGAACAAGCGGGTATTCGTTCTCGTGGACAAACCGGTTGTCGGAATTATCAAACCAATCATCGTTAAATTGATCGATGCCGGAAAAAAAATCGAAGTCTCTACCGAAGTAGTTCCCGAGCCCCCGATAGAAAGTCTGCAAAAACTGCTGGCTCCTGTTAAAGCTTTCGCCCCCGATGCAGTGGTTGGTATAGGAGGCGGTTCAGCAATGGATCTGGCCAAAGTTACTGCAGTACTTTTTGATAGTGATCAAACAACCGATGAAATTATCGGAATCGGTAATGTTAATAAACGCTCTGTCAAACTGATCACTGCTTCAACAACATCAGGGACCGGTAGCGAAGTCACCCCTATCGCCGTACTGACTGATACTGAGGCCGGATTGAAGAAAGGGGTGGTGAGCAACCACATCATTTCAGATGTGGCAATTGTCGACCCGGAGTTGACCGTAGGTATGCCGCCGGCAGTTACTGCAGCGACAGGTATGGATGCTATCACCCATTGCATTGAAGCATATACGAATCATTTCTCTCACCCCCTCATTGACTCTCTGGCACTGCAAGGAATAAAGCTGATGAGCAATAGCCTCGAGGCTGCAGTGAAAAATGGGGATGATCTGGATGCCAGAGCCGATATGTCGCTTGGCAGCTTATACGGCGGCCTCTGTCTGGGACCGGTAAATACCGCAGCAGTTCATGCACTCGCCTACCCCCTTGGAGGTGTTTTCAAAATTTCCCATGGTATGTCAAATTCGTTGCTGCTGCCGTTCGTGATGCAGTTCAACCTTCCATCCTGTATCGATAAATATGCCGAAATTGGCCAAACAATGGGACTGGAAGGAAATTTAAGCAACGAATCGATGGCCACAGCGACCATCAAAGCAATACGGGATCTGTCTAGTCGCTGCGGCATCCCTGGAGATTTAAAATCGATCGGAATACCCGAATCGGCCATACCCGAAATGGCTGATGCAGCTATGCAGGTACAACGGCTTTTAAACAATAATCCGCGGGAAGTTACCGTTGAAGACGCTCAGGCAATCTACAAACAAGCGTATGAAGGTTCTTTCAGTTTTTAACCGGGAATTACAATTAAAAGATTTGTTTGCAGAACTATGGTAAGTTGAAAGCTTAAGAACAGGGTATTGTTATCATCTCATTCACGTATGAGACATACAGCCAAATATCACACATTGTCAGTATCTTATAAACGTTACACGTTGACATGGATAGGGTGATAAGCTATCTTTTTGTAGTCTAATGAAAGACTTTAGTCTTTTATTACGTCAGCTGCTCAAAGTATCGAAACAGTCATTCAGATCATGGTCTGAATGAGATCGTACACCGGGCAGTAAAATCCACAATTGTAGAGGAGGCCTCAAAATGAAGAAACGTTTTATGTTGTTGCTAACCTGTGCAGTTGCCCTGACAATGATAAACTCTGGAATTGTCATGGCGGCGACCAAAGTAAAGTTCGCTCACGTATATGAAACGAGCGAACCGTATCACAAAAGGATGGTAGAATATGCCGATATCCTCAAGCAGAAAACCGACGGTCGTTATGAGATGGAAGTTTTTCCTGCCTCTTCATTGGGAAAGGAAGTAGACATCAATCAAGGTCTTGCCCTGGGTACCGTTGACATTATTTACACCGGTAATCTTTTTGCAGGAAAGTCATACGGCCCCCTGTCCATTGCCGGCGCTCCTTATATGTTCCGTGACCGCGCCCATTGGCGTAAATACACCGATAGTGATCTTTTCAAAGAATTGTCTGCAGGTTATACGAAAGCCACCGGGAACTATATCGTTGCACATACGTATTACGGCCAGCGTCATGCAACCTCGAACAAGCCGCTCAACACCCCGGCTGACATGAAAAACCTGAAGATCAGGGTTCCCAATGCTCCGCTTTATATGATGTTCCCAAAAGCATGTGAAGCAAACCCGACACCCATCGCATTTGCCGAAGTTTATCTTGCGCTTCAGCAAGGCGTTGTTGACGCACAGGAAAACCCTCTGCCGACCATCAAGGCTAAGAAATTTTACGAAGTACAGAAATTCATAAACCTTACCGGACATATTTCAGACAGCCTGCTGACCATTATCGGCGGCCCCCTATGGAATAAACTCTCTGATGCCGACCGGGCTATCTTCATCGAAGTTATGAAAGATGCCTCTCTGAAGGCAAGCCAGGATATCGTCGATTCCGAAAATTCACTGGCCGAGTGGTTTGAAGCACAGGGAGTCACCGTCAACCGTGTTGACATTACTCCATTCCGTGAAGCCACAATGAAACTTCACAATAGTCCGGATGCCACCTGGTCCAAAGATGTATACGACCGACTGCAGGCTATTCAGTAAGGTAAGATCAATTATCAGCAGTTAATGAACAGGGGCGAGAATGACTGAACAAAATAAAAGTGTCGAAGGGTCTGAAAAAGATACATCCTCAGGCTTCATCGAAGATGTCGAATTAAACTTTAAAGATTACAGCATAGAAGATTTTGTATCATTCGTAATCTTCTGGATTCTTGGTGCAGTCGTTTTCGCCCAGTTCTTTAGCCGTTATATATTGAATGATTCAATTGCCTGGACCGAAGAAATTGCCCGCTACCTTCTCATTGCAGTAGCTTTTGCAGGTGCCCCGATCGCGGTTAGAAAAAACACACATATTCACGTTGAATTCTTTTATCGCTTCATCAATCGTTCCTTGGCCCGTTTTCTGTCGGTTCTGGTGGATTTGATCAGGATAGTTTTTTTCGCATACGGTTCGTGGATTTCCTGGAAAATTCTAAAAATCATGAAATCTCAATACATGACCGCCGTCCATATATCCATGAACTGGATTTACATACTGGTGTTCTCCGGGTTCCTTTTGATGACCTTTCGTGCCGTTCAAGTCGCTATTAAACACTGGAAGCAAGGGTTTAGTTCCCTTGACTATAAACCTGAAGACAGCACACTGAGCTGATTTAATTGTCTTTTATATCGAATTTCAATTAACCCTTTTTCGAGTTTGTTACTATGCTGATCGCAATAATGCTGGTAGTTCTCTTTTCGCTCCTGATCATCGGGGTTCCAGTTGGAATCGCTCTGGCAGGGAGTTCCATGATATGGGTTCTCATGTCTGGAAGCGTACCCGACTTTGTCGTTATTCACCGTATGGTGAACGGCGTCGACAGTTTTCCACTTCTGGCCATCCCGTTTTTTATTCTGGCTGGCAATCTGATGAATTCCGCCGGGATTACCAACAGGATTTTCGCATTCGCGACGGCATGCATCGGCTGGCTCAGGGGCGGACTCGGCCATGTTAACATTATAGCATCAGTTCTGTTTGCAGGTATGTCGGGAGCTGCAGTTGCAGATGCTGGCGGCCTAGGAACTATTGAAATCAAGGCGATGCGCGATGCAGGATACGATGATGATTTTGCGGTTGCCGTTACCGCTGCCTCATCAACTATTGGTCCAATTATTCCTCCTAGTCTGCCCATGGTTGTTTACGGTGTAATGGCCTCGGCTTCAGTCGGACAGCTGTTTACTGCCGGTTTTATCCCGGGAATTCTTATGGCCATTGCACTGATGCTGCTCGTAGCATGGTATGCCAGAAAGCGAAACTATCCTCGCGACAAACGTTTTTCGATAAAGCTGCTTGGAACTACTTTCAAAAGTGCATTCCTGTCGCTGATGACGCCGGTGATTATCGTGGGAGGTATTCTTACCGGAGCGTTTACGCCGACCGAAGCAGCAATTTCCGCCTGTGTTTACGCTCTTATTCTCGGCGTAGTTGTTTACCGCACCCTGACCTGGAAACGGCTGTTTCATGTCAGCATGGATACGATTGAGACGTCGGCGATAATATTGTTCATCGTTGCTGCTGCATCCATATTTGCCTGGATCCTTACGAGCAACCGAGTTACCGAACAGTTTGCCGGAATATTGATGGGTATGACGGATAATCCACTTCTTATTCTGCTCATGCTTAACCTGGTTCTGTTTATTGTCGGTTGCTTTATGGAGACGGTAGCCGCGATTACGATTCTTGTCCCCGTGCTGCTCCCAATAGCCGTTGGAGTTGGGGTCGACCCCGTTCATTTTGGGGTAATTATGGTTTTGAACCTGATGATTGGTCTACTGACTCCTCCAGTTGGGATGGTTTTGTATGTACTGTCACGAGTTGCCGGTATCAGCTTCGAGCGCTGTTCAGCAGCGACTCTGCCGTTTCTCTTCCCGCTGCTTGTCGTTCTGGCTCTTATTACCTTTGTACCCACGTTCTCGATGTGGTTGCCCACACTGATATACCGGTAAGCACAGAGGCAACAACATGAATCGCACCGGCACTGTAGGCATCACCATGGGGGATCCTTACGGTGTCGGGTCGGAGATAATCTGTAAAGCCCTGGCAGATTTTTCTCCTGATCAACGGCTCTCGGCAGTTATAATTGGAGATCCGTCCTTTCTCGTTCAAGCAGACACCTTACTGGAAACCGGGCTCACATTTGGCCGGGCCTTTACCGAACTATCATCAGGAACCGTACCGGTTGCCAAAATTCCTAAAACGTCCAATAAAGAGGTCAGGCGGGCACATTGAAGTAGAAGATATAAAAGATATTGAAGTTCTGTCCATTTCTTCGAACACCAGAAATGCTTCCCCCGAAAGCGCAGCAAATCAGTCATCGACTACACACCTTACGGACGATTCGGTGATGTATGGAACTGGCCGGTGCCACCGTCTTCCTGGCCAGTGACAAAGCGGCGGATTTTATTACCGGGGTGTCAATCCCAGTTGATGGCGGCTATCTCATTCATAATATTTGAAAGACCTGGCTTTCAATAAAAAGAGCCGGAACAATCTTAATTCCGGCTCTTAGATATCTTGATCTCTCACTCAGAGCTATTATCCATCTAACAGGTTAAGCGACACAATACTTCTCAATCATAGGCTCGATCAGCATCCTGAGGCGTGACTTAACCGTATTGATCTGGTAGATGTCCGCTGCCGAAGGCGGAATCAGCGGCGGACCCATCTTGATACCGCGCAACTCCAGCGCCAGTTTGAAGCCGATCGGGAACGGGGCGGCAAACATGGTCCTGATAACCACCAGGATCAGTTTCTGCAGTTCGAGTGCTTTATCCAGATCGCCCTTCTTCCAGGCCTCATAGATCCCCACCATAATCTCCGGGAATATACCAGCTGTCGCGGTCATGCAGCCTTTAGCTCCCATCAGCAGACAGGAGAGCAAAGTTTCCTCACGACCGGTAAGCATGGAGATATCCTCGCCGGCAATGGCGATCTTGTCCAAAAAGTGCATAAAATCAACCATTGAGCCGCTGGAATCTTTCATCCCTACCACATTGGGATATCTAACAAGCCGTTTAACCATATCATAGTCAAGCGGCGAGGTAAAAAGCGGAATATTGTAGAGAATGATTGGGATACCACTGTCTTCGATAATTGTCTCGAAAAACCGCTCCACCATTGCCCCGGCCGGTTTGTAAAAATAGGGCGGTGTAACCACAGCTCCGGCACAGCCGATCGAACCGGCATACTTGGCCAGCCTGACGCATTCGCCAGGAGCCGAGGCCACTACACCAGGAGTGACTGGTACCCGTCCGTTTGCCTGCTCGACAACAATTTTCATGCACCGGCATTTGTCATCGAAATCCATGTGGATTCCCTCACCTACCGAGCTGACCGGAAAGATACCGTTGAGGCCTCTTTCGATACAAAATTCCACCAGTTTTCGCAGTTCTGGCTCATTGACCTTGTGGTCATCATCGAACGGGGTTAACAATGCTGGATAAATACCTTCTGGACGAAACATATCGCGCTATCTCCTATGACTTATTATGACTCAAATGCTATCTCGAGTTTCTCAAGCAGCTCTCTGGTCGGCTTTCCGTCTTCCGTCCAGCCGCGCAATGTATAGTAGGTCTGAACCATTTGGCCGACATCCACCGTTTCTCCCTGGCACGGTCCGTCGGGCAATGGTTCAGAGCTGAACCGCTCCGGCAGCCGGTCATCCTCGGCAGTCAAACCCTCCCTGATATTGAACAAGCGAACCAGATTGTTGATCCGCTCACCGGCCAGCAGCAGATTTTCTGCATCAGCAAACGATTCGATGCCGGTAAGTGAAGCAAACAACGGGGCGATCTGTTCCAGGGTCAAGGTAAAGGCGGCGAACAGACAGAGACCGCTGGAGTTGACCAAACAGTACAGATCCTGCTGACCCTTGACTACTTCCGGCTTGAATTCAGTGGTATGCAGGCCAAGCGGATTGGCCATATTCATAATCTCATCGCCGATGGGCCAGGAACGAAGATGGCAGCCGCCCCGGTCGCTGGTCGCATAGGCCAGTGCCATTCCCTTAGAGGCCCGGGGATCATAGGCGGGTAGTTCCAGTCCCTTGACCTGGGCACCAAGTCCCTGGGCACCATCAATGGTCTCTTCCAGGTATTTTACCCCTTTGGACCATTGTTTGCCGGGTCCTTCACGTCTGCCGATCAGATCCACCGCTGCAACAATTGCTTCGCTGCTGCCCCATTTCAGATCCAGCCCTCCGGTATCGTCAGTGGTGATCAGCCCTTTGTCAAAGCAATCCATCAAAAAACCGACCACATTGCCAACCGAAATGCCGTCCATGCCGTAGGCATCACAGAGATGTTCCGCCTCTATGATCGCGGCGACATCGGTGTTGCCGCACTGGGCTCCAAACGACCAGACCGTTTCATACTCGGGCCCTTCGGTGAATGAACCCTTGAACTTTCCTTCATCAACCCGCGCGATCTTGCTGCAGCGGATGGTACATGCGAAACAGGCCCGGTTGCGCTTGTAAAATTTGCGGACATCATGTTCATCGATCGATTTTTCATCCAGCGTTGATCGATGAAAATTCATGGTCGGATGGATACCGGTATGATCCATCAGGGATAAGATGACGTTGGTTCCGAATTCCGGTTTTGCTGCCCCGGTGTCAGGTGAATTTGCCAGCTCGTTGGTCGATTCTCGGACCATCCGGGAAAACTCGTTGCTGTCTGCGGTTTTTATCCCGCCCGATCCGTTGACAACCACCGCCTTGAGCTTCTTCGAACCCATCACCGACCCGGCACCGCCGCGGCCGAAAGACCGATACTCGGTCTGGACGTTTGCCAGCGGCGACAACAGCTCACCGTTTAGGCCGATACAGGCAACCCGGTGATCCGATGAGTACTGCTCTTTTATCTTCTTATGAACCTCCAAGGTACCAAGCCCCCAGTATTCATCAGCCGAAACAAGAGATACCGTATTGTCTTCGATAAGCAGCAATACCGGCGTCTGAGAAGCTCCGCTGATTACCAGTGCGTCGTAGCCGGCATATTTGAGTTCCGGCCCCAAGCTGCCGCCCGCGTTGGAGTCGAGCCAGAACCCGGTGGCCGGACTTTTGGTGCACAGCTCCAACCGCCCCGATGCCGGTGCAGCAGATCCGGTCAACGGACCGGTGGCAAAAACCAGGATATTATCAGCCGAAAGCGGATTACAACCGGCCGGTAACCGGTGGTAAAGGGTATGTATGCCAAAACCTTTGCCGCCTATATAATTTTCGGCTATCTCCCTATCCAGATTAACAGTTTTGATGGTTCCAGAGCTCAGATCGACCTCGAGGATTTTTCCTGCATAGCCATTCCACATAGCGGCTTATCTCCTTAAAATTGCCCCGGTGGGACATACTTTTACACATGAGAACTGGTTGTCACAGGTATCGCAGATTAGCGGATACGCGGTTTCCGGATGAATCATGACGCCGCCTACCGGGCAGGCATCGACACAGGCATTGCAGAGAATGCATTTATCCTCGTCAAGAACGATGTGATCGTCCCAGGACAATGCCTCTCCCGGACATACCTGGATGCAGGGATGATCTTTGCAATCAACACAGACATGGATAGCGCCAACGTCCGGCCAGTCATCCTCAATGTGAATTCTCGCCGATTTTACGCTCTGTACACCCGGCTCATGGGCCGCTGTGCAGGCCAGCATACACAACCGGCAATAGGTGCAACTACTCTTTTTGATTTTGAACATCGTTATTTCTCTTTTTCGATAATTAGAAGATAAAATTATTAGTGAATTGCTCCATCCTTTTCAGACATCAATTTTTCCACAGTTGCTCTAACTCTATCCAGATGTTTCTGAGTCGCTGTCTCTGCAGCATCAATATCTCCAACCTCTATGGCGTCAACAATCGCCGCGTGTTCAGAGCAAGTAATTTCCCGAAAAGACATATATCCGGATTTATCGAAATAGAGGGAGCGCAACAGTCCATTAATTGGCTTGCTCACTAAAACGAAAAACGGATTATGGGTGGCCGCGGCCAGTAATTCATGAAACTCAATATCGATTTTAATTTCTTCTTTGCGATCGATATCAGAAGACTGCATTCGCCGGAGATTTTCCCGTAGCTTGGCGATATCGTCATCACTGTTCTGTTCGGTTACCAGTCTGACAATGGCTGTCTCCAGAACGGAACGGACCTGCAGAAGCTGCGGCAGGGAAACCTTGCTCATTTGCAGCTGAGCGATTAATGACTCGGAAAGCCCTTTTCCATCGGGAGGGCGCACCGTCATTCCACGCCGCGGACGAACCTCGACAACTCCTCTACTGACAAGCAGAGCGGCCGCCTCCCTTATTACCGTGCGGCTGACACCGTACACCTCCATCAGTTTCGGTTCGGTAGGCAGCTGATCGCCTCCTTTCAACCTGTTATGAATAATCTGCTCCTGCAAATCATCAGCTACCAACTTCGATAATCGCTCATTTGATATCCGCGGCATATCTCATTCACTCTGTTTTGAATAGAAAGCTAAATTATCATACTATCATCGTATGAATTGACCAATCATTATATGATCTTGAAATAATAAACAAATAGCTCGGAACACATTTAACTCTTGTGCTCCCTTTGTAACACGAAGATAAAAATCGCAATTCTTCGACCACGTTTTCAGAGGAATGTCAAGGTAGCCTGAAGTGACGCCGTCAGACAGTTGAAAGGTCTTAACTCAAACACCAACCATTATTCTAATATTGCCTGGTGAACTTTGATTGATCCGAACCATTGCGATCTTTTGTCAATGTCAAATGATGATAGAGCGGGATGCATCGTTTGCAGTGACTTCTTGTTCTGCTCAAGTGCAGTGATTATTGACTGTATGGTTTCAGCATCCATATCTGCTGAGGTTATCAACGTCATGGTTGTGCCGAATGTGGAAAGTTTATCTGCCAGAGATGGATAGGTAGATTTCTTAAGATCTTGTCTTGAAAGTGAGGGGTATGAATTTAACAGATCGGCTATACCGTCGTTGGAAAAACCGATTAACTGGGACCCAGTATCTTCCAAAAGCTGTTTTATATCATTGTCGGGATGGACTCCTTTATGGACCAGGACCTGGACATTTCCATGGCGGAACGCAAGCTTATCTTGGGATAAAGATGATGACAGTTCGGCGAACACGGGAAACAACCCTTCTGTCCAACCTTGAGTTTGCATGAACAGTTCGAAAAGATGTTTCTCCGGCGAGCCGAATGATCCGGTGTTTATCCTTTTTCCCGGTAATTGATCTATCGTTGATATATCAGAATCTCTTCGGACGATCAGGGTAAGAGGAACCTGGTAAAGCGGAGTGACAATACGAATCCGATCATATTTGATATCAAGATATTGAAAAGCGCCCTTGCCGCTAGTCGATTCTTCAAGCAGTAACGAATCAACAAGAGCCAGATCGAGTGAACCGCCCTGCACGTTTGTCAGGTTATCAATTGGATCGCTTGATTCGGACAGTGAACAGGTTATCTCTTTGTCCTGCTTTGCAAATATTCTGCACAATAATTTACCACTGTGCTGTGAGAATGAGCCGCCTGGACCCGTGCCGATTATCAATTCAAATGATGATGCCGGAATTGAAAAGGTACATATCATAGTAAAAGCAGCTATGAGTGAGAAGGTATTGATAACTAATCTGCCCGGTCGTTTGAAAATCTCAGCGATCATGGTGCCCTCCAAAATGGAA
>JBDLJN010000101.1:0-11089 GCA_039714335.1 Planctomycetota bacterium | reverse complement strand
TCAACCGGCGATGAGATTGCAGATGAAAAAGTGCCTGCCATTATCAAGCCGCGAATCAATGTAGCCAATGCAATGGCCATCTTTAATGAGTCGCCGCCGGTGGCGATGGATGTCAATGAGATAACGGAATCCGGTGTGCCGGTAACGATCACACTGAACGCAACCGATGAAGGCATACCCAATCCGCCGGCGGCGTTGAGCTACAGTATCACATCGCTGCCCAATCACGGCACGCTGGCCGAGGCGAATGACCCCAATAATATTATCATGTCGGTCCCGTTTGTCCTGTCCGGCAGCAGCGTTATTTACATCCCGCGATTCGGCTGCGACCTGCCGGTGAGCTTTACCTACATCGCCAACGACAGCGGCATTGCCCCCAATGGCGGCGATTCCAACGAGGCGATGGTAAGCATCAAAACAATTCTTTTGGAGACCTTTTATTCAGCGAATATGGATACCGATCCCAATTGGACGTATGAAGGCGACTGGGCGTGGGGCACTCCCGCCGGAGACGGTGGCGTCAGAGGAAATCCGGACCCAACTTCCGGCTGCACAGGGTCAAATGTCATCGGGTATAATTTAGCCGGTGATTATATCAAGAACATGAGTTCTACAGAATGGACAACTACGCCTGCCATTGATTGCAACGGCCTTACCGATATAACGTTTTCATTTTACCGCTGGTTGAATGTGGACAGTTTCGGCAAGGACGATGCAGTGATTGAAGTTTCCGTCGATGGGATTGTGTGGACGCGCATCTGGCAGAATGACGTAAAGGTAACCGACTCAAGCTGGACACCGCAAACATTCGACATCTCGGCGATTGCCGACAATCAATCGACCGTCTATATTCGCTGGGGCATGGGCCCAACCAACAACAATCAAAACTATTCCGGCTGGAACATTGACGATGTGGTACTGACGGGGCTTCGTGCACCGTCGCCGCAATTGGCTGGCGACCTTGAGCCGGATTGTGATGTGGACTTCGATGACCTGACACGACTGATGGCTTACTGGCTAAACGCCTGCGGCGACTGCGACGGTGCCGACCTCATCGCCGACGGCATCGTAAACCTCACCGACCTTTCCGCGCTGGCCCAAAACTGGCTGGTTGGGCCGTGACAAAAATATCAACGGCAGCGCATTCCGTACGCAGATTCATGCTTCCCGATTTTGCCGACAAGGCGCCCCGCTTGATCCATTCTTTTGTCAAAATCGGGTTTTGAAGTCGATTTCTGCCATAATGGCATACTTGGCCGCTGGCACACAAAAGCATATCTTTTTGCAAACAAAGGACTTACACTTCACTTCTCCGGATTGGCACGCTTATTGCTTTTATGTATCTTACGGAAAAAAACTAAAATCTATGAGTAACAAAACAGAGTTGATAGGAGTTGAACAATGGGCAAAATCATTGGAATTGATCTTGGAACGACAAACTCGGTCGTTGCGGTAATGGAAGGGTCGGCCCCGAAGGTGCTGATCAATGCTTCCGGTGCACGCTTAACGGCTTCGGTGGTGGGCTTTACTGACAAGGGCGAACGCCTCGTCGGCCAGACCGCCAAGCATCAGCAGGTAACCAACCCGGAAAATACGGTCTATTCGGTCAAACGCTTCATGGGCCGGCGGCACAAAGAAGTCAGCAGCGAAGAAAAGATCGTCCCCTACGGCATCACCGGAGGCGCGGACGAATTGGTCAAGATCAAGGTGCACGATAAGGAATATACTCCGCCGGAGATTTCGGCGATGATCCTGCAGGATTTGAAAAAAACCGCTGAGGACTATCTCGGTGAGACCATCGAGCAGGCCGTCATCACGGTTCCGGCGTATTTCAACGATTCACAGCGGCAGGCCACCAAGGACGCCGGCAAGATTGCCGGTCTGAAGGTCGAGCGTATTATCAACGAACCGACTGCCGCGGCGCTGGCCTATGGGCTGGAGAAGAAGAAAAACGAAAAAGTCGCGGTCTTTGACTTTGGCGGCGGGACATTTGACATTTCGATTCTCGACATCGGCGATAATGTGTTTGAGGTCCTCAGCACCAACGGTGATACACACCTTGGCGGTGACGATCTGGATGAAGTACTGATCAACTATCTGGCCGACGAGTTCAAGAAAACCGAAGGCATTGATCTGCGAACGGATCCGATGGCACACCAGCGATTGAAAGAAGCCGCCGAAAAAGCCAAGTGCGAGTTGAGCACACAAGTCGAAAGCACCGTGAATCTGCCGTTTATTACCGCCGACGCTTCCGGGCCGAAACATCTGAACCTGACCATCACCCGCAGCAAGTTTGAGGCGCTGGTCGAACCCACGCTGGAACGCCTGCGGCAGCCCTGCCTGAAAGCCATCGCCGACGCTAAGCTGGACAAAAGCGAAATCGCCGAAATCCTGATGGTCGGCGGCTCGACCCGAATCCCGAAGGTTCAGGAAATCACACAGGAAGTTTTCGGCAAGGCCCCGAACAAGAGTATTAACCCGGACGAGGTCGTTGCGATGGGTGCGGCGATCCAGGGCGCTGTTCTGGCCGGGGACGCCGGTGTTAAAGACATCCTGCTGCTGGATGTAACCCCCTTGTCGCTGGGCGTGGAAACCCTCGGCGGTGTGATGACCAAACTGATCGAACGCAATACGACGATCCCTTCCAGCAAAAAAGAGGTGTTCTCGACCGCGGCGGACAGCCAGACCGGTGTAGATATCCATGTCCTGCAGGGCGAGCGCGAGTTTGCCAAGGACAACCGTACACTGGGCCGGTTCCAGTTGGCGGATATTCCGCCTGCCCCGCGCGGCGTCCCGCAAATCGAGGTGACATTCGATATCGATGCCAACGGTATTTTGAATGTGTCCGCCAAGGACATGGGAACCGGCAAAGAACAGTCCATCAAAATCCAGGCCAGTTCCGGTCTGAGCGATGATGAAGTCGAAAAGATGGCACAAGACGCCGAATCACATGCCGAAGAAGATAAGAAACGCCGTGAAGTTGTCGATCTCAAGAATCAGGCGGACCAATTGGTGTACTCAACTGAGAAAACGCTGAAAGAACACGGCGAAAAGGTATCCGCGGAGGTTCGCGGCAATATTGAGTCGGCGCTGAATAATCTGAAAGAGGCCGCCAAAGGCGACGACGGCGACGCCATCAAGAAAACTATGGAAAACCTCGGACAGGTTTCACAGGAATTGGGCAAGATCTTGTACGAAGAAGCCGCCAAGCAGCAGGCCGCCGCGGGCGCCCAGCCCGGTGAACCACAACCCGGAGCCGATGCCGCACAGGGCACCGCACCCGAGGAAGGCGAAGTCCGGCGCAAAGACGACGACGACGTCATCGATGCGGAGTTTGAATCAAAAGACTAACGAACCCTTTCATACAATAAAAAAAGCCCTGATCCGTCAGGGTTTTTTTTGTCTTTACCACAGGTGCCCGCTTCTTGGCTCTGCCGAAAAGGATCACGCCAGGGCGTATTCTGACAAAATAAATCTTATATATTTTTGGTTTTCGTCCGAAAATATCTGTCTTTAGCTTGACTTTTTACGCAGATTTGAATCAAATGGTAGGGGTAAGCATTTCATTTGGAGCAAAGAATGACGATAGGGATATCACATTCTGAACCGGCACAAGCCGCCAAGCATACGCTCCTGTATGTGTTCTCACCTTCTAAGCAGGAACGACTCTACCAGATTCAGATGGACACGCTCACGGATCGACAGATCGCCCTGAACGACCACGATGTTGTGATCGCAGAGATTTTTGAACACGAGACGGGACACCTCGGCTCAGAAGAGATCCGCATTGAGAACGAACAGGGCCTGCGGCGGGAATATCATATTGCGCCGGGACAATTTAAGGTGGTGCTGGTCGGAAAGGACTCGGCGGTTAAACTCTGCGCAGAATCGTGCATTTCCTGCGAAGAGGTTATCATGCGTGTAGAGAACGAACATATCCACGAAGCCGAATTCAGGGTCTTCTAATCATCGTGAAAGACCGCGATAACGCTTTGGGCAAAAAGCGTGCCGGTGCTGTGTAATTCCACTTTGCAGACTGCCCGCCTTAACCAACTCACGAAGCAAAGCAGAGTATCCTTGCATCCACTACCTGCTCGACGGATAATACACAGCAACGATATGGATAGTTAACAACAGCCGCGTATCCTATACAGTCGCTGCAATAGGGCGGATTATTCGGATAGGCTCTTGAGGTGAAGGAGGGCTTAATATGCCGCTTTAGAACTACAAGGACACCCGAAATGAATACGATAAAAAAACAGTCGTTTACACCCTGCGCATTCCGGGCACGACATTCAGCCCGAAAGTGTTCAAAACCGGCAGCTACACTATCAAGGTGGGCGAGGGCCAGACGCAGAAAATCTTCAATGGCGTAAAATCCCTTGAAAACAAGGATGAAAAAGTGTGTGTCGTGAAATTCTAAAGCCGCTCACCTTATTTTAATAGTTGCCAGTTTTCACCGTTTATGATAGAATTATCCATTAAATAAGACAATAACCCTGATCAAGGAGATGATTATGTGTGATAATTGTGGTTGCGGCGAAAAGACGTTTGAGGCGAAAGTCGCCGAAGTGATCGAATCCATCCGTCCGATGCTTCAAAACGACGGCGGCGATATCGAACTGGTCGGCTGTGATGAGGACAAGACCGTCCGCGTACGTCTGCAAGGCGCCTGCAAGGGCTGCCCGGGCGCTGCGATGACATTGAAAATGGGCGTGGAACGAATGCTCAAGCAAAAAATCAGCGACGTCAAAGAAGTCGTTGCGGTCCAATAGTCCCCGCTCTCGATCAAGAAGGTGGGACAATCTGTCCATCATAAAGCATATGGAGGCTTTTATGAATCGAAGAGTATTCATGGGCTCTATGATCGCCGCCGGTGCGGCGGGTGTACAGGGAGCTCCTTCAGCAGAAGAACACACGCCATCGAACCCTAAAAAAGGGTATCAGAATCCTATCGCGGTTTCGACCTATTCCCTCTGGCAGTTTAGAAAGGAAAACACAATCTCCATCGAAGATTGTGTCCGCCATGCCGCGGCAATGGGCTTCGACGGAGTGGACATCCTTCATGTTCAGATGGAAAAAGACCCTTCCAACGCCTATCTGCAGAACATCAAGCGGACCGCATTGATCAACGGGGTCGATCTGTGTAACCTGAGCACCCACCAGGGCTTTGTCACCCCGGACAAAGACAAGCGGCAGCGCAATATTGACCACACGATCAACTGCATCGAACTGGCATACAAACTGGGCATCCCCTGCATCCGCGTCAACACCGGCACGTGGGGAACCTCCAAAAATTTCGACGAACTGATGGCCCATCGCGGAATCGAAAAGCCGCTGGAAGGTTACACTGAAGAAAACGGCTATCCCTGGGTGATCGAATCACTCGAAAAGTGCCTGCCTGTCGCGGAAAAATGCGGCGTACTGCTGGGTCTGGAAAATCACTGGGGCCTGGGACGAACGCCCGAAGGGGTCATGCGGATCGTCAAAGCTGTGAATTCGCCTTGGCTGAAGGTGCTGCTCGATACCGGCAACTTTCTCGAAGACCCTTATGACAAGCTGGAAATGCTGGCCCCGGAAACGGTCTTTATGCAGGCCAAGACCTACTACGGCGGCGGACTGTGGTACACGCTGGACCTGGATTATGATCGCATTGGCCGGATTATGAAAAAAGTCGATTACACCGGCTATATCTCGCTTGAGTTCGAGGGTAAAGAGGACTGGAAAACAGCGATCCCGAAGAGTTTAGCCGTCCTGCGAAAAGCATTCGGTGTTTAACCGGCCAGACATTCCCGAATGGTGTTAATATTTACCGGTTGGATAAGTCCGCGCTCGGTGACGATCGCGGCGATGGTCTCGGCCGGCGTCACATCGAAAGCGGGATTATAGACACCAACTCCTTCTGGCGCCGTTGGACATTCTCCAAAGGCGCGAACTTCCTCGGCGCTGCGCTGTTCGATCGGGATCTGCTCGCCGGAGTCGATGGTCAGGTCAAACGTACTGGATGGCGCCGCAATATAAAACGGGATGCCATAGTGTTTTGCGAGAATGCTCAGACCCAATGTGCCGATCTTATTGGCAGTGTCGCCATTGGCGGCGATGCGGTCGGCCCCGGTAATCACCGCGTCGATTGTCCCTGCCTGCATCAATGACGCCGCCATATTATCGCAGATCAGAACCGCATCAATTCCGGCTTGTATCAGTTCCCATGCCGTCAGACGCGCGCCCTGCAGCAGCGGACGTGTCTCATCGACATAGACCCGAAACCGTTTTCCGTTTTTGTAAGCCAGGTACATCGGCGCCAGCGCCGTTCCCATGCCGGCGGTTGCCAGCGCCCCGGCATTGCAATGGGTCAGCAGCGTCCCGCCGTCGGGAATCAACGACTGTCCGTTTTGGCCGATCGCCTCGCACATCATTTTATCTTCGGTGCAGATGCTGTGGGCCTCGTCCAGCAGCGCCTGTCTGAATGTTTCCGCAGAGCCGTCCGGAGCGTTCGCGGCAACGTCAGCGGCCGTTTGCTTCATCCGCTCCAGCGCCCAAAACAGATTCACCGCCGTCGGTCGGCTGGCGACAAGATAATCACAAACCGCTCGAACACGGTCCAATGCTTCAGGCATCAATTCATCCGTCAATAAGCGAATTTCAAGGCAGACACCGTAAGCTGCCGCAACGCCGATGGCCGGCGCGCCGCGCACCGCCAGCGTCCGGATCGCCGCGAAAAGCTCCTTTGGGGTTTTGCAGTGGAGTGTTTTAAGGTGTCCCGGTAGCAAACGCTGATCGATCAGTTCCAGCCAGCCGTCTGTTCCGCCTGTCCACCGGAGCGTTTCAATCGGCATTGAGGTGTCCCGTTTCCCGGCGCGGGTGGTTTTACTATCGCTCATCAGCCAAAATCTCGACGGCGATCTTGCCCAGTTCCTCGTTCGATTCCCGGCGCATTTGGTTCGCCCGCTCGATCAGTTTTTCAGCAGAGGCCTGTTGATAGGGCTGCAATTCAAATGTCCAGGTATACGCATCTTCGATCTTCCCGGGCCAAAACACCTGGGCAAAGAAGTCCAGGGGAAACATATCATGAGCCGGCCGCTCCAGCAGTCGGTGCGTATTCAGTATCTCATAGCCCGGTTTTTCAATGCGAACGCGGTAGTCGCCATACCAGTTGAAATTCACCGTAACCGGGGTTACGCCGACTTCCTCATCGTTCAGCCAGATGACCGCTTCTTCGGGTTCGGTGACAAGGGTCAGTTGCCGCTCGACACACCCGGACAAAAACATAACACCGCAGGCGATTACCGTAAGTCCAAACAGATATTTTGTGTCCAGCATCTTCGAGTCCTCTTTTTGGGTTTATTTTGAGGATTTCAAGGGTAGCAAAGCGGCCGGTAAAAAGCAATTATTTTTTCGGACATCGCAAACCCTCCCTGTGCGCATAACAAGAGCCCGGGACAAAACTTATCCCATGGGCTCTTGGCTGTGGCCAATAAAGGAGAAAGATTCATTGGAAAAATCGCCGGCGACTGTCCCGGTCAGGATGTCTGCCGGGAGTCTCAGAATAAAGCAGCCTGAAATATCAGGGTTCCGCTACGGCATACAATTTCCCAATCAGCTGAGCACCAGACAAACCGAGTACAGAAGTTATCACATCGCGAAAATACTCATCATCGCAATCGTCAGGGATGACAGCACTGACACCGAGCATCCGCGCTTCGATTTCCTGCTGATGATTATTCGCCTCGATAATGGCAATGGTCGGCATATCCGGTTTAACGGTCTTGAGTTTCTTGAGAAACCGCCCGTCCGGCATATCCGTCAGATGCCAATGACTGATCACACTGTCGATCTGGCCTGTCTTGAAAGAATGCACCGCGTCGGTACCGCGGGCCAGATTGATCAACCGGACCGGTAAACCTTTGAATTCATCCGATCGATCTTCTATCCCCACCGCCAACACATTCATTTCCGCAATAACGACCATAATCTAAACCTCACTTAAACATCGTCATTTATTTCACATAATCTATACTTTTCTGCGTCTCCGCATGATTAAACCGCCGATCCCCAATAATACCATCGTCGCCGGTTCCGGAACCGGTATCACCGATTCAACCAGAACAACAAAATCATCATAGTTTGGCAGAATCTCACGCTGATCTTCGAATGCCAGGATATACTCGCTCGACTGGAAGATGCCCGGAGCAAACATACCCAGTTTCAGTACATCGCTGTCATTGCCCTGGTAAGCCAGCATATGGTCCATCCCGTCGACATTCAGTGTCGTATCGCTGTACCAGGTCACACCTCCGTCCGTGGCCAGATAGTAGCCGAACCCGTTCATACCGAAATTGCCTTGCGGTATATAGTTGACCAAAATGGTAAAATCCTCCAGCACCGTTACCGTTTTGGTTCCGTAAAACTCAGTTCCGTTAAACAGCTCTATATTGTTAGACGGATTTCCCAATTGAAAGATCCCGAACTTGTTGCCGCTTTGCTGGACCGCGGCCAGTTCGACCACCAGTGTGGCAATGCTGCTTCCGGAAGCACTGACAGCCCAATAGGAATCGCCGCCGTCCGGTATATAATCCGTCAGCACATCAATGCTGCTGTTGCCCGCCGGATCGACCGTAACCGCGTCAAGCATTCCCTGCAGCGCTATGCCGCCATCACCAAAAATAGCACCCACTGCTGCATTCTGAGACAGCAGCAAAACCGCCGCACCCAATACAATAATCGTTGTCGTTCTCTTCATTTTACTTCTCCCTTTCATACCAATTGCGCTTCTCATCACAGAAGCTCTACGCTTCAAAACCCGCTCCGTACGGATTTTGTCTTCATCCCGGCTGGAAACAGGCATACCGTTTCAGCCGCCAGTCTGTACGCCTGCTCTCTATTTATAAAACCCTGCCGCTTCGCTGCGGCTGTGTACCCGCTCCATAAGGATACACAGCTATTGCGGCGGCTTTATCCCCTCTATATTTTATCACCTGTATTTAACGTCGCTTACGAACCAGAACCGAGCCAAGGCCCAGAATAAACATCGTTGCCGGCTCAGGCGTAATGATGCCCCACTCTTCAAAGCCGTCACTGGATTCCCAGCCTTCATCGGATCCCGTATAACTGCCAAATTCAGAGTAAAGATACACATATTTGCTGCCATCGGTTCCCAATGCACTAATGGGGATGCACGCAACCATGTCACCGCTGCCGCTGCCGGTCGCCAGGCTGTAATCCAACAGCACTGTATTGTTTTCGCCCGCATCCAGATCATAAAGGGCCGTACCGAAATCAGGGTTGCTGCCGTACCCCGTAAGATCACCCACATCGGCCAAATGAATTTTCAGTGCATCCAGAGACAGCTTGGGCTGGTTTGAACTTTCATTGATATCAAGCTCGAACTTGTAAAAAATGCCTTCACAAATAGGGATCTCAGACAGTTGAATTGGATGTGTCCAGAGTCCTTGTTTTGTATCCCATTCTTCATTGTTCTTGGTGGTATTATAGCCTTTTTCCGTGCCATTACTCTGCAACCGGACAAATGGCTCAAACACACCTGTTCCCGTTGACAGTTCAAAATTGCTCTGCTCAAAGATGGCGCCGTTGACCGGTCCGCCGACTGCGCCTGCTGTCGTCAGATCAATGATTCCGGCACCTGCATTGAATCCCACTGCTAACATTACCACTGCTGTCAACCACGTTGTTTGCTTCATAATTTTCTTCTCCCTTTCATGCGCATCGCATTTCTCATTATTGATCGTTTAGTTCAAAGCCGTATTGCGCGGCTTTCGTTCTCACCACATCTCTTGCCGACGGCAGGTTGTGCGTCTGCTTAAAAGGCACACAACCTGTCCGGCTTCATCATCACCTCTATCAACTAACTTCGCCTCCGAAGCAGAATAAACGCTAAGCAAAGCAGCATACTGAAACAGCGTACACTTAACTGTCGCTGTGTCCTGTCGATGATTATTTCGGGGTGCAGTAACTGCACCCCGAAATCTGTATTTTTATTACTTACAACCTGACGGTCTTTCCTGCCTGCTGAAAAAATGTTAGGCCTGAGGCCTGTAAGCCAGGTGCCAGGCCTAACTGGAGGAGGAAAAATATCTATACTAAACTCGTTTGGGACGAGATCATAATTGGAGCCGGGCCTTCGACCGGAGATTGGCTTCTTGCCCGACACTTGGAGGAGGAGGAAAGATATCTATAACTAACTCGTTTGGGACGAGATCGTAATCCTTCGAAAATTCCTGTCTGTCTCTCTCTTCTTCACCCTTCCATGCTGTCTGCGGCGTTATCCTCATGACACCAGGCATCCGTCATAAAATCGCCTGGTTTCTTAACGCCGTCATATTGTTCAGTTTTGAAAGAGCTTTAAATTCCTTGCGACTTTTTTGCCGCGTTTTCGTAGGAACTATTAAGCGAGGGGTGTGCCAACCCGAGAAAACTTTTTGAAAGTTTTCTTATCTCCTTTGAATAACAGCAGTTAGAGAAATGTTTTTTTGTTTTGCGGCGATGAAGTTCCCAACACTGTTTTGTACCATTATGGCCTGCAGGCAATATGATGCATTGGCAGCAGGTGCCGGAACACAAACGACTTAAACAAAAAGGGTCCATTATGGCCCCACCGACCATAATGGACCCTGGTTGCGCAATCAGAAATTGAGGTTGGAAGGATATTCTTGACTTCGCAATAAGTTCTTTCGTAAAATCGTTAATGATATTATGCAAGAGGAAGTGTGTTCTAAACTGTATAGACAGGAAATGTCTATTGTTGTGTTAGTCATTTTTAGAAAAAACGGATAGTGTGCTGCTATCCAGCAGGAGTGCGGCATGGGCCAAATGAATTATTCACGGCGTGATTTTTTGAAGGTCACGGGGGTTTGTATTGCGGGATTGTCTGTTTCTTGGGGGCGTGCTGTTGCTCAAAGCGATAAGCATTCCAAAAAGCCCAATATCCTTTTTATCGCTATCGATGACATGAATGATTGGGTGGGCTTCCTTGAAGGACATAAACAAGCCAAGACACCTAACATGGACCGGCTTGCTGAAAAAGGTGTAAACTTTAGAAACGCACATTGCCCGGCACCCGCATGTTCGCCGT
>JBDLJN010000100.1:0-11122 GCA_039714335.1 Planctomycetota bacterium | reverse complement strand
GGGTTCACGCTCAATCCGGGGGACAATTCGTGGTACGCTGTGGAGGAACTTGGGGAGTTTACCGTTTACGATCGCACGCCGGCTGATAAGATTATTGAACGCGCACTGTCTGCCGATGTCGTATTGACGAACAAAACCCCTTTGAATGCAGAAACGCTTGGGCAGCTGCCCAACCTGAAATTCATCTCCGTCCTTGCCACAGGGTACAATGTTGTGGATGTTCAGGCCGCGCGTCAGAAAAACATTTCTGTTTCCAATGTTCCCATTTACGGTACCGATTCGGTCGCCCAGTTTACTTTTGCGCTGCTGCTGGGGTTGTGTCACCACGTTGCTCTTCATGACAATCTTGTCAAGGATGGGGCCTGGACCTCGAATCCGGATTTCTGTTTCTGGAAGACGCCGCTGATTGAACTGGCCGGCAAAAAAATGGGGTTGGTCGGCTTCGGCCGTATTGGCCGGCGTGTGGGTCAGCTTGCCCATGCAATGGGAATGGAGGTGCTCGCTTATGACAGCGTGAAGGGCGAGGCGCCCGACTATCAGTCCTTTCAGTGGATTGAAATCGATGAATTGTTCAAGCAGGCCGATGTCGTATCACTGCACTGCCCGCAAACAGCGGACAATGTCGGCTTTGTGAACGCGGCCCTGCTGTCAACGATGAAGCCGTCGGCGTTTTTTATCAATACAGCCAGGGGCACCCTGGTCAATGAAAATGACCTGGCCTTGGCCCTGGACCAGGGAACGCTGGCCGGAGCCGCTGTGGATGTCGTTTCGTCGGAGCCCATTCAATCCGACAATCCCTTAGCGAGTGCTAAAAACTGTTTGATTACGCCGCACATCGCATGGGCGACATTGGAAGCCCGCAAACGGCTTATGCAGACAACAGCTGAAAATGTCGAGGCGTTCATCAACGGCAACCCCACTAATGTGGTAAATTAACTGAGTGCACAAACCCCACCATTTAGGAGACTGGTTTCATGAAATTAGCAGAACGTTTAGCACGATTAGGAACCGAGACAGCGTTTGCGGTATCCGCCGAAGCGGCCCGGCATGCCGCTAAGGGCAACACGATTTATCCTTTCCACCTGGGCGATATGAACATTAAGACCCCGCAGAATATTATTGACGGAACCTACCAGGCTATGCAGGACGGCAAGACGGGGTACTGCCCGAACTATGGGATTCCCCGCTTGCGTGAGGTTCTGGCTGAAGATATCAACAAGAGCCGCGGAACGCACTATACGATGGAAAATGTCGCGGTCCAGCCCGGCGGCAAGCCGTCCATTGGGAAATTTGTTCTGGCGTTGATGAACCCCGGCGATGAGGCGTTGTACCCGAATCCGGGGTATCCGATTTATGAGTCCCAGATTCAATTTCACGGCGGTGTAGCGGTGCCGTACACGTACCATGAAGGCGCGGAGAACTTTGAATTGGACGTCGATGCGATCGAAAAGAAGATTACGCCTCGAACGAAAATGTTGATTCTCAACGATCTGCAGAATCCGATGGGCGCTGAGTCCGGTCCGGAGCAGTTGGAAGCCATCGCGAATATGGCGAAAAAACACGATTTATTCGTGCTGTGCGACGAGGCCTATTATGACATTCGGTATGAAGGTCGGTCGATCTCACTGGCTTCGTTCGAAGGAATGCAGGAGCGGTGCATGATCCTTTATACCTTCTCCAAAAAATACGCCATGACCGGTTGGCGTCTGGGTGCCTCCATCGGCCCCAAACACCTTGTCGACGCGATCGCAAAACTGAATGTCAATGACGAATCCTGCTCCAACCATTTTATTCAATACGGTGCGATTGAGGCGTTGACCGGTGACCAGTCCGGCCATCAGGAAATCCTCAGTATTCTGAAGGAACGCCGGGATAAAGCCGTTGAGATATTAAACTCAATCGCCGGCGTCAGATGTTACAGTCCCAACGCTACATTCTATCTTTTCCCGAATGTAACGGGGTTGATGAAGAATAAAGGCTTGACCGATTACGAGATGTTTCGTAAAACAGTTCTGGAAGAAACGGGCGTTTCCTTCTGCACACGAAAGCATTTCGGTACGCCGATCGAGGGCGAAAGTGAATACTATATCCGTTTTGCCTATTCGGGCATTGACGTTGATCAAATCGAAGAAGGTCTGACCAAATTCAAAAAGTGGGCCGAAAACTAAAAGCGATGAAAATTGTCGTTGCCTTAGATTCGTTCAAAGGCAGCATGACCGCGGAGCGTGCCTGCGCTTTGGCGGCAGAGGAAATATGTCTTCAAATACCGTCTGCTGTTGTTTTGCAAAGACCGATGGCGGATGGCGGTGAAGGGACTGCCCGGGCTATGATGAATGCCCTGGGCGGTCGGTGGATCGAGCGGACGGTGATGGGGCCCTTGCCGGACATGGAAGTCGAGGCCGGTTTTGCATGGTTTGAGGAGGGCAAAACCGCGCTTGTGGAAATGGCCGCAGCCAGCGGCCTGGAACGGTTGGGATCCCACCAGCGAAATCCTCTTAAGACGACCACTTACGGGACGGGGCAGCTGATGAAGGCCAGTTTGGAATATCAGCCGGATACGATCCTGCTTGCCGTCGGAGGCAGCGCAACGGTTGACGGCGGCGCCGGCGCGGCGGCGGCATTAGGCTGGGGTTTTCTGGACAAATACGCAAGTCCGATTCCGCTTGGCGGCGTCGGGCTGAACGATCTGGCGACCCTGCTTGCTCCGGCAGACTTGAATTTGCCTCCGGTACAAGTACTTTGTGACGTTGACAACCCACTCTGCGGCGAGCATGGTGCCGCACGTGTTTATGGCCCTCAGAAGGGAGCGAGTCCGGAGATGGTTGATCAACTTGAGGATGGCTTGTTCCGCTTGGGCCGTGTGGTTTCCGAGCAGATTGGAAAAGATATCCTGAATCTTCGCGGCGGTGGTGCAGCGGGCGGGTTGGCAGCCGGTGCCGTTGCTTTTATGAATGCGACATTGGTTTCCGGAATCGATACGATTATCGCCCATTACAATCTGCATAAGGAATTAGCGGATGCCGACTGGGTCATTACCGGTGAGGGCTGTTTTGACCATCAATCCTTACGCGGCAAGGTTATCTCCGGCATCGTCAAGGCCGCCGACCGAACGCCTGCCAAGGTGGCTGTCCTCGCAGGGCAGGTAAGAATGTCTCCGCAGGATTATGAAAAAATAGGCGTCTCTGCTGCATGTGCCTGCAAAAAAGACGGAATGGATATTGAATATGCGATCAGCCATTCGGAATCACTTCTCAGGGAAACCGCCCGGGAACTTGTCATTCAAAAAATATGCCCTTAGGGGCTTAAATTTGATATCAAGAAAAAACAAGATTTTCCTTGTCCGCTTTCCAAAAGAGGTGTGATCATCTGGTTCTTGGGTTTCGGAGGTGAGCTCGTCCGATAAAAGCGGTCTGTGCTCGGTATTCCGAAAAAGTCGAAAGGAAAAGATTCTTTTAAGCCAAATCGACAGAACCAAGTGGGGTTTTTTCTTGACCCGATTGATAAAGTGTGTAATATAAATATATTAAGTTTTTGTTTGAGATGAAAATCAGGTTCTCCCAGTGAGATGTTGTATTAATTATACATCTTGAAGTGAGCGGGAGAGTCAACTTGCGGAAGGCAGGTTGCGAGCAGTGTTTCAAGAACATCGATTTTATCCGGCAGGGCGAAAGGCAAGTGGGTTTTAACCTTGCCAAGTCCAAAAACCGGGTGAATAGATGAGTATGGCGAAAGGAATTTTGGTGATAGATTTTGTGAAATCCCGGGACGTAAAAAGGAATTGTCCGGGTAATCAGTTTGGTGAATGTGTGTTTTCTTTACCGCAAAACCTGTTTGGGATTCGAGATAATGAAAGTGTAATGTCATCGACATGATGTTGCCTGAGTAAAAAGATCGAATTTTCTGGAATTATCGCTTTTCTTTCGTGCATTTCTTTTGAAGTTGCTTGCATTTCCATCGGGTGCTTTTCTGTAAGTTTTTATAATGGCTATAGTTATAGCCAAGAAAGGTAAAAGATAATGGAAATACTTGCAACAATCGATTCACAGAGCATTCTTTTGGGCTTACTGTTTGGTGTTTTGGTCGGTGGGGTGGTCGCCTATGTCATTATTCAGGCGGTTACCAAGTCGCGTGCCAAATCCTTTAAGGATGAGCTTGAGACCCGTGTCGAAACCGCAAAAAAACAGGCTGAAACCATCGTTAAAGAGGCCCGTCTGGACGCCACGGCCGAGGTGATGAAAAAACGTGAAGCGTTTGCCGCTGAAACCAATGCGAGAGAAAATGAGCTTCGCCAAAAAGAGATGTCGCTGTCCCAGAAGAAAGATGCATTAGACCGGCAGAAAGACAAGGTTAAGCAGCAGGAGCGGCAGTTCAATAACAAGGAGCGTGATCTTGACCGCCAGATTAATACTTACAATAATCGAAACAAGGAACTGGCCAATGTGATGGTCCAGCAGAAAAATCAGCTCTTGAAGATCACTTCGCTGGATATGGAGCAGGCCAAAGAGTTGCTGCTGACCCGACTGGAAGACGAGTGCGACCGAGAAATGAATCAGGTGATTCAGCGGAAAATCAGCCAAACAGAGGAGGCGGTCGAGGAAAAGTCGAAAGAAATTATTAATCTTGCCATTCAGCGTTATGCGGCCGAGCAGACCTGTGAAGTCAGTGTTTCAATGGTGGACATTCCCAGTGATGACATGAAAGGGCGGGTGATCGGCCGGGAGGGCCGTAATATCCGTGCGTTTGAAAAAGCTACCGGCGTGGATGTTATTGTGGATGACACGCCGGGCGTGATCGTGGTGAGCGGTTTTAATCCGACACGTCGCGAAGTGGCTCGACTCAGTATGGAACGTCTGATCCAGGATGGCCGGATCCATCCGTCCCGCATTGAGGAAATCGTCAATCAGGCCAAAAAAGACGTTCATTCGCGTGTGATTCAGCTGGGTAAAGAAGCTGCGGAAGAAGTTGATATACGCGGTTTGAATAACAAGATCGTTGGGATGCTGGGAGCGCTGCACTATCGTACGAGTTACGGTCAGAATGTGCTGCGGCACAGCGTGGAAGTGGCCTTTTTGTCCCAGGTCATGGCGGATGAGTTGGGATTGGACGGCTCAATTGCCAGGCGCGCCGGCCTGCTGCATGATATCGGAAAGGCCATGGATCGTGAGATCGAGGGCGGCCACCCGGCGATCGGGGCCAATTTCCTGCGTCGATTCAAGGAATCGGGCATTGTTCTGAATGCGGTCGAAGCCCACCACGGCGACATCCCGGCAGACAACCCCTATACACCCCTGGTGGCGGCGGCGGATGCGATCAGTGCATCACGACCGGGCGCTCGACGAGAGACGCTGGAACGCTATATTAAGCGTCTGGAAAAACTTGAAGATATCGCAACGAGTTTCGAGGGCGTGGATAATTCGTATGCCATCCAGGCGGGCCGCGAGATTCGCGTTATCGTTGACGCGGACAAGGTTGATGACGAGGTGTCATTGAAGACCGCGCGGGACATCGCCAAGAAGATCGAAGACGAGATGACCTATCCCGGCGAGATCAAGGTAACATTGCTGCGGGAAGTTCGCTGCGTCGAATACGCACGATAAATGGCAGTGTTCCATTGAGGATTTGTTTAGAAGGGCAACGATGAAGATAAAGGTTTTTTGCATCGGTGATATTGTGGGGCGCCCCGGGCGGCGAATTTTGGCCGGGCAATTGTATTCGTTTGTCAAGGATAACGAAATCGATTGTGTGATCGCCAATGCCGAGAACGCCGCCGGCGGTTCAGGATTGACAAAACAGATTCACGAAAAACTTTCCAAATACGGCGTGCACTTGGTGACATTGGGGGATCACTGTTATCGCAAGAAGGAGATCATTCCTTATCTTGAAAGCCAGCAGAACCTCGTCCGGCCGGCGAACCTGTCGCCTTATGCCGCGGGAAAAGACTATGCTGTTTATCAAACTGCAAAAAGTGCGACAGTTGCGGTAGTCACATTGATCGGTCGTATCTTTATGAAGCCGGCAGACTGTCCATATGCAAAAATTGACAGCATGTTAGCAAAAATCAAGAACGAGGCGGATATTATTTTTGTTGAAATGCACGCAGAGGCCACCAGCGAAAAAAAAGCGATGGGCTATTACCTTGACGGCAAAGTTGGCTGCGTGTTCGGGACACATACCCATGTGATGACCGCGGATGAGCAGATCATGAAAAACGGGACGGCGTATATTACCGATATCGGTATGACCGGTGCGTCGGATTCCGTTTTGGGCCGCAATGCAGACAGCGTTGTTCGGGCGTTCCGTACTCAGATGCCGTATTCGTTTGAAGTGGCCTCCAGCGATGTACGCATCAACGGGATCATTGTGACCGTGGACAGCCACACGCAAAAGGCAGAGCACATCGAGCGGGTTGTCATTTACGAAGAGCCGCAGAACGACACACAAGTCTATGACAGTGACGACGGCAAACCCGATTACATCAACGGTTTTTGATACAATTCTACATTTTTTTTGAATTCTTCCGAATATCCTATCTCTATCAGTTACAGGCAGTTGTGACAGGTGCCGATAATATCCTGAAAAAATACAAAATTGGGTGTTTTTACCGATTTCACCATCTCACCCTTTAGAATATAATAACGATCATCAGAGCGTTTGACTGTTTAAACGGGGTTAGGATAGAACCCCGAAACTATATAAGTGTTTTCTTATAGAGAGGCCGATGCCAGGAGGGCGTCGGCCTTTTATATTTTAAAGATTGTCGATTGCCGCAACGGCCGCGACTCCTTATAATGCCGCCCATGGCCCCAAAGCGAAAACAACTGCCGGTTTTTACAGTATCTCAGCTCAATAACCTGATCCAGGTGACGCTGGAAGAGCGGATGCCTGCGCGGATGATCCTGCGTGGCGAGATCAGCAATTGGAAGCGACACAGTAGCGGCCACTGCTATTTCTCCCTGAAAGACCCTGATGGCGGTCAGATTCCTTGTGTGATGTGGGCCAGTAAATTCCGTACTGTGAAATTCAATTGCGAGAACGGGTTGGCAGTTTTAGCGACCGGGTATGTGGATGTGTATGTTCCCGGCGGCAAGTACCAGTTTTACGCGGAAAAGCTCCAACCGGCCGGCATCGGCGATTTGCAGCTTGCATTTGAGCAGATGCGAAAGCGGTTGGCCGCAGAAGGCCTCTTTGAGCCGATGCATAAGCAGGAACTGCCGAGGTATCCGATGAATATTGCCGTGGTCACAAGCCGGTCGGGAGCGGCGATCGTTGATATTGCTGACAGCATTTACAACCGCTGGCCGTGTGCGCGATTGTATGTCTTTGATGCTCCGGTGCAGGGCGAGGGGGCTTCGGAAAAGATCGCGGCAATGATCCGCAAGGCCAATCGTATGCGGGGAGCTTTGAAACTGGATATTCTGATCGTTGGCCGGGGCGGCGGGTCGATGGAAGACTTATGGGCGTTTAATGAGGAACCGGTTGCCCGGGCGATCTATGCCTCGAATATCCCGGTTATCAGTGCCGTGGGGCATGAGGTGGATGTTACGATCGCCGATCTGGTTGCAGATGCACGAGCGTCCACGCCCACGCTGGCAGGGGTAATCGCGGTGCCGGACTGTCGGGATGAACTGGGCAAACTTCATTCGCTCAAGCGTCGGATGCACCTGAATACCCGTTCTCAATTGCAGCACGGTCACAATCGTTTGTTGACGGTTCTGGCCAGCCGGGTCTTTCGATCGCCTTTGGGGCCTGTGCAGGTGGCAGCCCAGCGGATGGATGAACTGACGGCAGTGCTGACACAATCGCTCCGGACACAGGCCAGGCGATTGCGGGACCGGTTGGACCGGGCGCGGGGCTGTATTCAAACGATTGAGCCGATGCGGTTGATTTCGAGCCAGCATATCGCGGTCCATCGTTTTTCCAGCCGGAACGAGGCGGCGATATTGAAGATACTTTCCAAAAACCAGTTGAAATTAACGGCTTTAGAGAATAGATTGTCTGCGTTGGATCCGCGTTCGGTTCTCAGTCGCGGATACAGCATGACCATAAATGAAGGCACCGGGTGTTTGGTGACCGATGTTACCCAGGTTCAGGCCGATGACCGTTTAACCACGGAGTTGGCAAAAGGTCAGAAGATTCACAGCCGAATTGAAGAGATTGAATACCCTTCAGGGTAGTAAATTCCGCGTGTTGGTCCGTAACTTACGGTCATAGCTCTACATAGCCGCGCAGAAACGGGAAACTCTAATTGTGAACAGAAAATATGGCACAAAAACGAAAAAGCAATAACAAAGAAATTGAGTCACTTTCGTTTGAACAGGCGATTGAGAACCTGACCGGGATCGTAGAAAAAATCGAAACCGGGCAGGTACCTTTGGCCGAATCGCTCCAGCAGTATGAAAAGGGCATGGCGATGATCAAGCATTGTCGCAAGATCCTGCTCGATGCGGAAAAACGGATCGAACAGATTGCCGAAAAGGATGCGGAAGACGACGAGCCCGAAGATGAAACAGATGACGAAGCGGATAATGACGAAGAAGACGAATCGCTTTTCTAAAACAAACGGCCATTACTGATGGCGAATAACTCAATGCGGGCGTGGCGGAACTGGCAGACGCGCTAGATTTAGGTTCTAGTACCCTAGTGGTGTGGAGGTTCGACTCCTCTCGCCCGCACTTGATTTAACTGTTTTGAGGGACATGAAAATAAAAGCATTTCTTAAACAATGGCGATTCACTGTCATCCTGATTATATCTGTCGTTGTCGGCTCAGTTATCGGTGTTTTTTTTCGCGAGAAAGCCGTTGTTTTTAAACCGTTCGGAGATGTTTTTCTGAATCTTCTGTTTACGGCGGTGGTACCGCTGATATTTTTCTCCATTTCATCCGCGATTGCTTCCACTTCCGATCTGAGACGCCTGGGCCGCATTGCTGGTCTGATGCTGGTGGTTTTTGTCATTACGGGGATCATCGCGGCGGTTTTGATGCTGTGCACAATCAAACTTGCGGACCCGGCCAAGGGGTTGTCGTTACAGATGGAGCAATCTCCTGTACAAAAGGTGGATAGTGTTGCCGAAAAAATTGTCAACACTTTTACCGTCAATGAATTTTCCAAGCTGTTAACTCGCCAAAATATCCTGGCATTAATTGTTTTCTCGGTTCTAACCGGATTGGCCTCGCAGGCGGCAGGGCAAAAAGGGCAGCTCTTTCGCGAATTTCTGATCTCGGGTTCCGCCGTTATGGGGTATCTGATCCGGTTGATCATGTACTATGCGCCGATTGGGTTAGGAGCGTATTTCGCATATCTGATTGGAAAGCATGGTTCGGATTTGATGGGTGCGTATTTCCGCGTAGTTGTGTTGTACTATCCGGCGGCACTGCTCTATTTTGGCCTCGGATTCAGCATTTATGCGTTTCTTGCGGCTGGCAAGAATGGCGTGAAAAATTTCTGGACACATATCCCGCCGCCGGCGTTAACGGCGTGGGGTACCGGCAGCAGTCTGGCGGCGCTTCCGGCCAACATGGAGGCGGCCCGCCGCATCGGTGTTTCCGAAGATGTTCGAGAGATTGTCCTGCCCCTGGGTGCAACGATTCATATGGATGGGACCTGCCTGGCGGCCATTGTCAAAATCGCCGTTTTGTTTTCATTGTATGGACGGGATTTTTCCGGGATCGAAACTTTTGCCGGGGCGATCGCGGTTTCCCTGTTGTGCGGTGTTGTCATGAGCGGCATCCCCGGCGGCGGCTTTCTGGGAGAGGTCCTGATCGTTTCACTCTATAGCTTCGGTCCGGAAGCGTTGCCGATTATCTCGATGCTGGGGACGCTTGTTGACCCGCCGGCGACGATGGTGAATGCTTCCGGCGATACGGTTGCGGCCATGATGGTCAATAAACTGCTCGAACGAAAAAGAAGGACATCGCCAATTCATGCCGGAGCTTAATCAGGATTGTCAGACGGCATGGATTCAGAGTCTTTTGATTGCGTAGCCAATGCTGATAGAAACAAGTATCAGGTAATCCATGTCTGCGAGGTTGTAGTGCGGGTGATCGGCTGAGTTGGCTAAATAGACGGCTCCGTGATTATCCTGTCCAACCAGGATCGGTGCGATGATGACGGATCGAATTCCGCGGGCGATAATTTGACGCGGCAATTGGTGAACGAGTAAATACTTGTTTTCGGAGATAGCCTCTGCCAAACTTGCGGGCAGCGCCAAATCCAGCCGTTTGACATGCTCCGTTGTAATCTGTCTGCCGTCCTCAATGTCCATCGGGCCGGTGGGGTTCCTGCGAAAAGCCATCCAGACAATTTTTGCTTTGAACTGTCGAAACAAGGTATCCGCAACCGATTTATAGAGTGAGTCCAGTTTTTTTTGTTTATTGATGACCGCAAGCATTTGATGATATTGTTTGATTCGTTTGGGTGGAATTTTAAACGCCGGAGCGTCAAGCAACTCAAGATTTCGTTCAACTGTATGAAGGTCCCGATGCACATGGCGTTCGCCCATGATCGTATCTTCCATTTCAGCCCGGCGGTCCTGGTCCTCATCGGCCTCAAGACTGACCCGGATCAGAAAATCAGCGATACGGATAACATCATTATGTTTAAGCTCGGCCTTGTGGACGACCTGGCTGTTGACATAGGTTTTATTGGAGGACCCCAGGTCTTCAATAACCCATACACCGTCCTTGGTCGTGTAGAATACCGAGTGTTGACGGGAAACGGATTTATCCGGAAGAAACACCTGGCTTCCCATTTGCCTGCCGATATAGATGGGACCACGATCAAACTTCAGTTCGTTGACACTGCTTTGGCCGAGACTGACAAATAAACGCATCGACAACTCTCCCGAATAAACATTCACGCCATCTATCTTAACAAAACGCGGTCGATTTGTCAAAATGCTGAATTTATAGGAGTCATTTTTTATCTTAATTTCAAGACGGATGCGGTTTTTTCCTTGAAATCCGCTTAATAAGAGGGTATATAAAGCGGACTGTTCGGGAGGAGTGTCCGAGTGGCTTATGGTGACGGTCTTGAAAACCGTTGTGGGTTGATCCCCACCGGGGGTTCGAATCCCTCCTCCTCCGCTTATTTTGGGCTGAAATCGCCGTTTTTCGCAAAACATCG
>JBDLJN010000099.1:0-11275 GCA_039714335.1 Planctomycetota bacterium | reverse complement strand
CAAGCTGTGCTTGGCCGTGGGCAAGCCCGTAAGAGTTCAAGCTTCAGCTCGTTCCATATCAGGCTCGAAGGGCCATAAAATAATAGCCGGTGGTTTTAGCCACCGGAACCGATCGAAGCTTTAGCGAAGGAGGAAGCGGAATGCGGGGTAAACTTAAGCCCAAAGGGCTTGAATAATGGTAGCCCCGGGTGAAACGAAGTGAAACCCGGGGATAGGATTTCCCCCAGCACCCCACGACCCCAGCGGGGTCGAACAAAAAAGCTCTCCCCCTGCCAAAGGGCCAGTACCCCGAAGCGGGGAGGGGGTTTCCTCGCATTAATAGTCAATCAGTAGCGGTAGCAGGTGGGCTGTGCCCGCGCTGATTAAAATAGAAAATTCCACAAGCCCGACAGGGCTTGAAACAACAATAGCCGCGGGTGCAGGGAGCGAAGCGACCGGAACCCGTGTTTCAGCGGCGTAACAGTTCACGACCCAGGGGTCGAATGACGGAATACATTTTGGTTTAAGGCATTTTGTTCAACTCCTGCGGGGTTGTGTGAGTTTTGTGATTATCACTTGTTATTTCATCCACTAAAGTGCGAACTCCTGCAAAGCCCCTTTCTCAATTGTCAATAATAATCAGCAAAGCAATTCATCATAGGCCTTCTTTTTCTTCCGTACCGACTTTGTCTTTCAAAGAGCGTTTGAATATGCTTACCCACGCCCCCGCTGCCAGTGCCGCAAAGCCCAGGATGATGTAACGCCAATTCGCCAGGGCCTTCATCAGCACATACGCCCTTAACAAAACAGGAATTGCTAAGATTGACATGAGCACCACATCTTTTGTTCGGATCCAAATGGCTATAAACAGTAAAACCATTGCAATAAGCACAATCAGATAACGAACATGAATGACTGCCGGCAGATAGTCATAAATAAACGCGGCTAATAAGATTCCCCCGGCAATACTTATCGCTCGATGCAGTTTTTTGCCAAAGATTAAATACAGGCAGACCGTGCCAATTCCGCAGACGCCCCCCATCGATCCGGGCACGGTTAACTGCCAGCTTTTCATTAGTTCTGGAAAGTTGTTTATAAGGGGCAGCCCAATGCTTAAAAATACGATTGCCGAAAAGCAAATAATTGTATTTCGAACAATAAATCCATAAATAAGCAGTGCAGCCACAAGAGTAACCCAGCAGCTGAACACATTAAGCTTATGGGGATATTCAGGGGAAAATCCGATCGTCAATATGACACCCAGTGCATAAGCAAATACGACACCCCATAATAATTGTGACTTTCGAATAATCGCCAGACCCGCAACGGCGATACCGACACCCGCACACAAAACCAGAGGATAACACAGCAGTCCCATCCCCCAATGACCTGAAGACAAAACGGATTGATCATAAATCGATTGTAATATTAATAATCCGGGTACACATGTAATCACAACTTCGAAAATAATATGTCGTCTGCCGCTTAACCGCAGTACTTCTATCAGCAACAAACACCCCATTGCCGTAACAGGAACGTAATCCAGCGACACCCGCTCAAGGGTAAAGGCATACGCCATCGTGTATTGATGAACGCCTGAGCCAAATAACACGATCAGGGCAAACAGATAAGCCATCGTTCGTGACTGCAGAAACGGAGTTTCGCTGTCCTGCGATCTCTTCTGCTGCAGTGCATCCAACCAGACCACCAAAAAGCCGATGAGCATCAGTAAATAAAGTAAAAGCCATAAACTCCGGCGGGCGGATTCATCGGACGGATTCAGAGACACTGAACGAGCCATCAACGCGGGTCCGAAGTAGTTGTAAGCCATAACACCGGTGATAGCCGCAATTGAAATGGTACTGAATGGGATTCGGCCAAACCGCCGCATAAGAACGAGTTTTAACAATGCGAGTAAAAGACCTGCCAACCCCAGGTACAATGCGGGCTTAACGGCCATGTCGGCAACCGAACCCAATGCGATACTGGTTCCGACAAGAAACAGACTGATCAGAACGACTAATGATACGGCATCATCGACAACCTTCTTGAAAATGATCAGCAGCAAAACCGCCAGCAGTGCCAGTTCATAGCCGTGCAGGGTCAAAAGACACGGCAAGGCATCCCATATGGATTCGGAGCCAACCAATACCGGTTTCAGCAATTTAACGATCCCATAAGCAATCAAAACCGCGCTGATGCAATAAAGGGTGCTTCCGCCGGTCACCTGAAAGAACCGCCTGATCGTGTCGATGTTCAAAGGAGCCTTCAGCAGCGGTGGCGGCGGCGGAGGAGGAGGCGTCATCTGTGTCGGTTGGAAGTCCGGTACATTTGTGACGTTATTGGGTTTGTCCTGCATGTCCATTTCAATCCCTCATTAAAAAACAGATTATTGTCCTTCCCATCCACCCGGCGGCGGCTCTTCCGAGGGCCACGCATAATAAAGATTCCCTGCGGGATGATAGGATTTTTCTTCATAGCTTGAATAACTTTCATAGCGCGATCTGCGGGTCGAGGAGGTCCCATGCATTTTTTCTCGCAATTGCTCGCGCACCCCGATATTCATAACATGCCCATCCAGCAATGTTATATTCGCATGCCCATCACTGTAACTCGGTTTCTTTCCCCCGTGAAAGGTTGCAAAACAGTTTTCCGCTTCGGGTGTGGGGGTGATCAGCAGCGCGGTGTCATCCAGCGCCTTGGTGCTCAACGGGGCCGACAGCCACCGTGCCGGATATTTGGGATGATCAGGCCGAACGGACCATGCATTTTCTTCTGCAAGAAGGAACTTTACGGCCGGTTTATAGACCTGGGACTCGTTTTTCACGCCGCCCAAACGGTCCGAGCCCAAATAAGCATTCATCCCGATATTATATTGCGGTTTGATGGCTAATTTAGAGGGATGCCCCGGATTTTCACATCCCATTTTCGGCGCAAGATCACGAAAGGACGGGCACGGGCTAATGTGGATTTCCTTAAGGTATTCCCCCATAACGCCCCAATACTCTTCCCGTTCAGACATGATTTTGCCATCCATCGCCATTGGCCAGTCATGCCATCGGCAGGCCATAGGGTGGTCAGGACTGTCAGATGCTTTTGAATAGAGCCATTGCTCCGGATCAGGAAAAACGCCATCCGAGTCATTCAGATAGATAACGAAAAAAGTGCCGTACCCCTTCATATTGGAAGCACACACAACTCTTGTGGCAATGCTCTTTGTCCTGGAAAGTGACGGCATCAGCAATGAAAACAAAAGAGCGATAACAAAGATTACGCATATAAGCTCTAAGAGAGTAAAGCCGGGTTTGTGTTTTTGGATGCCTTCTATTTTCATCATGAAAAGCTCGACAATGAACTCCGTTTCATCCGCGTAAATCCACGGTTATCACATAAACATCTTTCAGCTTTGTATCCATAATACCGAAAACACAGAAAAGCACAACGGCAGTCTCAGAAAAATGGCTATCTAATACCAATGCCGTTTAATATTTGCGCTGCCGAGCAAAGTCCCGAAGGGGCGATAGTTTATTAGCATAGGTGTAAGCCCGCGGATTACAGGCACTTAACCCACCAAAGCCCCGGAAGATAATATGTAGGCCATCCAGAACACATATTCTTATAATGTTTACGACAAACAGTTTTTCAAACATTATTGAAAGGATGGCCCATGAGCAGTTTAACGAAAGCAGAAACCTTTTTCAAGACAGTAAAATTAACGACAGGCGACAATCTTTTCGTGGGCGTCGATGTGCATAAGCGGTCTTATCATGTCGCCTTCTATTTGAATGACGCACCCAGTATCGATTTTGTGATGCCTGCAAACAAACAACAACTTGGTGATAAACTTAAACTGGCAACGCCGGCCCTGAGGCAGGTCGCCTACGAAACAGGCCCCACGGGTTATGGTTTAGCCCGCCGGTTGCGTAAGGATCGGTTGCCGGTTTCGGTCACTGCCACATCGCGCATTCCAAGACCCTCCGGCGGCGATGACAAAACGGACAAGCTTGACAGCAAAAAACTGGCTGAATATGCAGCTAAAGGACTCTTAAAACCCGTTCAGATACCGACCCTCAAACAGGAAGCGGATCGACAGTTATACCGTATGAGACATCGCTAGTCGCGTAATCTCGCCAACGTTAAAACCCAAATCAAATCATTTCTGCTGATGCATGACATGGCCGAGCTGACCGGTTTGCGTCATTGGAGTAAACAGGGTATTGACACCTTGAGAACGCTACGCCTGCGAAAAACACTGGGTTTGTCTCTGGATGAATTGCTCAGTGATCTGGACTATTATGCATCTCGGCTTAAAGCACTCGATAAATCATTCATCGAAGATTTGGACAAAGGTGTATTAGCCCGGCGGATGGCACTGCTTAAAACACATCCGGGCGTTGGGGCTGTTGTCTCCTGTCAGTTTGCCACAGAGCTTTTTCATTATCGGGAGTTTAACAGCACACGGGAGGTCTTTAAGTATTTGGGCCTGGCTCCCAGAATCCACCAAAGCGGCGAACATTCGACCCGGGGCTCAATCAACAAAATGGCCAATTCACGGCTTCGCAGCAATCTGAATCAGGCTGCCTGGCGCTGGATTGCGGTGGATATCAAAGCCCAAAAGACCTACCTGCGATTAGTGAACAACTGCGGCGGCATCAAACAAAAAGCCATTATTGCAATGGCCCGGAAATTGGCAGGTCATCTATGGATGATGTTAATCAAGGATCAGCCGTATGATCCGACCAAATAGATTTTAATTTCATCACCCCCCAGCCGAAGCCAGGTATTGACTTCGCAGACGGGTGAAAAGGTGTAAAGCTCACGATGGGCAGCCGACCACGGTTTCGCCCCTGTGCCTCGAGCACGAATGACAGGATGAGCAAAAGTGCCTTTACAGGAAAGGTGCGTCCTATTAAAATGTAAAAGAACAAAAAAACAAATTTTCACTTGAACGATGGCCTCATAACGGGGCGAAAGATAGCAGGTGCAGCAATTAAGTTGACTTGGTATAAGAAGCGTCTCAGATAACGAAGCTGTGATCTGTTTATGAATGTTGGCAGGCGGCCAGTTTCGCTTGCAGCGTGTCCTTGTCGATCTTCCAGGCGATGGCGGTAAAGGCGGTTTTGGCGTTGTTTTGTTTTTTCAGTTCTGCCGAGGGATTCGTTTCGGTGACTTCCGTTCCGGCCAGTTCCACAAACCGCACACCATCGCCGAAGTTGATATTGCCTTTCAGCCGCAGCAGATGATCCTTGAGATCGTCAAGCGTTCGAAAAAACGCATCACGGTCATACGGCTGCTCGCTTGAGATCGAAACGGCGATAATATCCTCCGGCGGCTGTTCGAGCGTCTTGTCATCATGGATGCTGTGTTGGATGTCCTTTAAGAAGTCCGCCTGAATCTTTCCGTATTCGGTTTCGACTCTGGCCGCGGTTGGGTTCAAACTCTCCAGAATCTGCCCCAGTGTTGTGCGTTCAGCATCGCTGACCAGGTCGCACTTATTCACGATCAGCGCATCGGCATACTGCACCTGCGTTTTGGCCGGCTTCAGAAACGCGGCCACCCGCGTAAAGTTCGCCGCATCGACCAGGCACAGGTTGGCCTTGATCCGGTAAATATCCTCAAGCTTCGGCGCATCCAGAAACGATTCGATATCCACCGTCTCGGCGATGCCGGTCGCCTCGATCAGCAGCGTTTGGTGCTCGCCGCCGTCGGCGATCTCGGTCAGTGCCTTCAGAAAATCCGTCTTGGTACAGATGCAGAAGATGCTGCCCTTGTTGATGTCGTAGCGCGTCAGGTCCTGCTTTTCGACAAGCGCCCCGTCCACGCCGATCCTGCCGAATTCGTTGATGATCAAAGCCGGATTTTCCGAAGCGAGCGGTTTGTTTCGCAACAGGTGATTGAGCAGGGTGGTCTTGCCCGCCCCGACAAATCCCGTCAAAATGTAAACGTCAATGGTGTGCATCAGATATCTTTGAGCCATTCCTTGATGACAACGGTTTCCGGAACCTGCCGCAGCGCCTTGACCTGGTACTTAGCCATCACAATGGCCGGCGTCTGACCGGTCGAGATACCAAAGGACTGAATAACCGCAGGGTCGGTGATCTTTTCAATATTGACATCCACACCGGTTTCCTGGATCGCTGTGCGAATGTTGTCCTCGATCTGCCCGGTCTTGTCACAGCCGCTGTCAAGGATATAGATCGACGCCTTCCGCTGCTGAATCCGCAGGCGGAACTTTTGATTGATCCGTTTCTGGATCGCCGCGATCAGTTCATCCCGCGGCGGAATCCGCGACACAAACACGATCTCGCCATCGATGCAGATCGTCGGCACGTTGCGCACCATCAAGCTCGTCATAAACACCAGCGACTCACGGTATTTAATCTTGTGTTCGCGCCACTCCACGATTCCCTCAAACTCCGGCGTCACGCGCTTAACCGCATCCACCATATACTGACACGGCGCACACGCCTCCGAGTCCAGCGTAATAACATCCACGATCACCTTATCGGCCTTGCCGTATTCTTTCATATCCAGCCGATCCATATCAGAAGCATCATCGACCACCTGTGCGGCTACCTGACGCTTGTACTCGTCATGCACGATCTCAGTAATCGCCGTCAAATTCTCCTGCGGCACCGCATACGGCAGGTCACAACCCGGCGCCAGAATAAATCCCGTCTCCCCGCCGATCTCCATACAGGCGATGGCGTTCTTTTGGGCATCGACGGCACTGCCCAGCAGCAGCACGCTGGTCAACTGCAGGTTGCCGCCAAAGCTGATGCCGTGTTTCTGGCATTCAGTTTTCACATAATCCAGCGGGATATTTTCATCGATCGAGATATTGTCGCATTTCGTCTGTGCCATCACCGCGATGTTCTGCTGAGCATGTCCGCAGACAAAGAACGAGCTGAGCGCCCCGGCATGCCGGATCGACTCAAACACCTCGGTTGCATACGGCGTCACAAACTGCGTAAACTGATCCGGCCCGATCTGGCTGGTCATCGGATCCACCACCGCCACCACATCGCAGCCGGCCTCGATGTAGTACCGGCTCGTCGCCACACACACATCCTTGCAGAATTCCAGCAGCTTGTTGACATACTCGGTGTCATCGAACATCTTCATAAAGATATCCGTCCCCAACAGGTGCAGCGCCAGCGTAAACGGCCCCGTGATCAAACCGTACAGCGCAATATCCGGATGCTTGGCCCGAATCGCCCTTGCCACCTTCAGCACCGCTGCGATGCGGCCGGCATCTGCGGCGGGCACCTTCAAGTCATCCAGCGTCGTGCCGTTGCACAGCGGATGTTTTGTAACCGCCGGCGGGTTTTCCTCGGCCCACGCCAATTCGCACCCCAGCGCCTCCGCCTCGATCTGCAGATCGAACGCCACCGGGATCCCGTCCGGCTGATACAGCTCGATCGCCTTGTTGATCCCGTCGATCATCAGTTTCTCTGATTTTAAGAATTCCTCCGCCGAAACCCCCAGCAGCGCTCCCGCGTGGCAGCCCACAAACGGCACCCACGGCACACGGTCAACACTTTCACAGCGAAACGCCTTTTGAATTCGTTCTTTACCGGTCACACATAACTCCTTATCGCATAAGCTCTTTTTAGCAAAACAGTTATCGATTTATTGAAGACTCAATTTCCAAAGCGACAAGGTACTGTAAAAATGCGGGGGTTACTATCACAGATGGATTTTCTTGTGTCACTATTTTGCTATTGTTGTCTGATGTGCTGATGGCGGCCGTGTGCAGGGCGCAAAAAGAAAAGCAACGGGAAGGAGGAACCCGTTGCTCTTTTCCAGGTAGAGTACCTGGCATTAGAAGGAGGAGGAGGGTAATGTCTTTTCTGGTAGTACTACGAACCGAGTACATCCCCGGTTCAGCATCTTATAGAAATTTTTTTTGTTACAAGATATTTATTGGCAAACAGACTGTTCGGGGTCATAAATTCCCGCATGTAAAAGCTGTAACTTGCGGCAGCAGCGACATATAGCTGTTGTGCCGAAAGCGCGGTCGATCAGTGAGACCGGTAAGAAATTGCCGCTATAGCTCATTTCCGAAGGCTGACAACCGGATAGTGACGCTGCGTCCATCTAAACTGCCCCCAAAACACTCCTCCGGCACGATAACAGCGAAAAAAAACCATGGCCGTATTGCACATAAGTCATTTAAGAAAAAATAGTTAAGATTTCAATGCAGAGTTTCCCTTGCAACCGGGCCAAAAGTGTCGTATAATACACCCATGATGATATGGCTTCGGTCATGGGGGTTGATAAAAGAAAAACGCTTTTGGGGAGCTAACGATGAAAAAGTACTATTATAAATTCTGGGTGCCGTTTGTTGCCAATAAAAAGCGGATCCTGATTTTGGCTATCGCCAGCTATCTCGCGATGTGCTGAAAGTGAAAACAAGAACGACATAAAACACCATACAGTGAAACGCCGGTATGCCGACACCGGCGTTTTTCTTTGCGCAGCAGTCCTGCAGCGCAAGCCTTCCGATAAGGCAGGCCGGAGCCAAAAAACACGTGGTTTTTACGTGTTTTGGCGAAAAATACGGTTTTTTATCGGAACTTTCCTTGACAGACCATTCACCTGACAGGACAATAGTTCCCGCATCCTAAGGGAGACACTCACGCGGCGAATTGCAACCTTTGTTATAAAGCAAGGCGGAACAATGAGCGGGAGAAAAAGTAACACGGCGGTTCGTGCCGGCCTTACCCAAGACCACCAGTTAGTCACTATCCGCGCCCACCGTGCGCAGCCATTGTATCAAATCATTTCCATTAACCAATTTTTTGAAAGGGAAGAAAAATGAAAAAGCTATGTACTGTAATAATGATGTTAGGTGTTCTCTTGCCTGTGTGGGCAGATATTGAGTTCGAACACAGTACAACCGGACCCTATCCGCCCGAGGAAGTTACCCAAAGGGATGCACAAAGAGTTCAGGCCGCCAAAATTGCAATTCAGAGTATTACTGTTCAAGTGACTCTTACGGCACCCGGCTACAACTGGAGGCATGGTTGCGGACCGACGGCTGTAGGCATGGTGGTAGGTTATTATGACGGGCTTGGTTACACGGATCTCATTTCAGGGTCAGCTGCAACCCAAACTGGGGATGTCGATCAGGCAATTGCTTCAGGTGGAACCTGGGTCGCCCCCAATCCTGCGGGCTCTGAGCTGCACTTTGAGGATTATTGCATCCCCCGCGATGACAATCCGCCCAATCCCATACAGGATGACGACTATATCACCGCTTCAAGAACGCCGCACCCGGATGATTGCATCGCAGATTATATGAATACCTCCAAAAGTACAGCTGGCCAGCGTTATGGCTGGAGTTCTAATGGTAATATCTCGCCATCCTTTATGGCCTATGTGAACCAGCAGAATCCAAGCTATGGGCCTGTCACCACTGATTACTATGGAGGTGCTATCACATGGGATGTATTGACCAATGAGATTGATAACAGCCGCCCGATGGTTTTCCTGGTAGATAGTGATGGTAATGGAAGCACCGACCATTTTGTGACGATTGTCGGCTATCGAGTTAATGATTCTGTACAAGAATACGGCTGCCTGGACACATGGACACCGGCACAAACAATTCGATGGGAGATTTTTCGTCCCATGGCGGCGGGCGATCCATGGGGTGTCCGCAGCGGCCATGCTTTCTCTTTTACTAATCATCCTCCTGATGCTGACGCCGGTCCGGATCAAATAGTCGAACGCGACAGTACGGCAGGTGCACAGGTAACGCTGGATGGTTCAGGGTCAAGTGATCCCGATGGTGATCCGCTGACCTATGAATGGACATGGTGCGGCAATTCCGCTACAGGGATTAATCCTACAGTTACACTGCCGATGGGTACTGCGACTGTTACACTGACTGTTTCAGACGGCGTACTCTCAGATTCTGATACAGTAAACATTGATGTTGTGGACACAACACCGCCCGATGTTGTGGTAGTTGTTCCTATCGCGGGATCGGCCGTTCAGGATGGTGTAACATTGCAGGCACAAGCAACCGACTTCAGTGAAGTTATCATGGCATCCTTTACCCTCCGTGAGCAGGATGGCGGCAATGGAACCCCGGTTGGATTTGAAGACATTCCAGCCACCTACAACAGCGGCACCGGCCTGTGGGAATATCTGTTTGACAGTACGCAATTGCCGGACGGATATTACCAGATTCTTGCCACTGCGGTCGATGAATCCGGCAATGTGGGGACCAGTGATATTGTCCTGTTCAGCATCCGCAACTGGGCCATTGTTGAATTGCTTCCGGCCTCTAAAGAATACCGTGCAGGCCGGACGATGCCGGTCAAGTTTTCGCTGCGAATCTCCGAAGCCGTCGATCCGGCAATGCCGTTTGTCTATAACGAACAGTTGAGGATCGATATTTACAAGACCAGCAGTCCTGGAACGATCCTGCAGAGTGCTTTATTTGGAGACACCTCAAAGGACTACCGTATAGACGTCGTCGGCGAACTGTACATCACCAACTTCAAGACGGACAGAAAACCGGCTGATTACACGGTGGACATCTGGCGGATCGTCAATGACTTTTTCATCGACAGTTTTACCTTTGAGACAAAAAGAAAATAGTCTGTAACGCTTTATAGTTTATCAAAGGGCTGTGAGCATGTGCTCGCAGCCCATGCCTCGACGACCTGGCATGTGTCTGGATCGGAACGGGACAAGCCCATAATGCGCAGATAGGGAGAATTAAAAACGATGGCGATACCGCTGGACAACATCATCGGCACACTGCTGAACAACCTGGTAAACCTGCTGCCGTTTCGGATCATCCACGATTACGAGCAGGCGGTGCGGTTCACCTTCGGCCACGCCGGCCCCACCATCCGCGGCGAAGAGCGCGGCTGGTGCCTGTTCGTGCCCTTGTTTCAGCGGGTCATCATCGTGGACGCAACCTGGGGACAGGTCCTGTTCGACACGCAGACGATCCAGACGCGGGATAAAGTTCCCTTGAGCGTATCCGGCGCCGCGATCTACCGCGTCAGCGATGCCCGCAGCTATCTGCTGTCGGTCTTTGATACGGATGCGGCGGCGGTTTTGCGGGCCGCGGCCAAGGGCGTGATCGCTTCGATCCTGATCGCGCAGACCTACGAGGAGATTTACCACGACAAGGAAGCCATCGAAAAACAGATCGTCGAACGCTTTCGGCAGGAGATTACCGGCTGGGGTATCGAGATCGGCAAGGTGCATCTGCACGACCTGATCCGGACGCGGAACATCTGCCTGCACGGCCTGACACGGCCGCTGGAAT
>JBDLJN010000098.1:0-11449 GCA_039714335.1 Planctomycetota bacterium | reverse complement strand
CCCCATCTTGTGACACCCATACTTCCAACAGCTTTTCTTCCTTGAGAACGATCAGAACCATCTTTTTCGGCGGCCATTTCGCCCCTGCCTGCTCAAAATCGCCGGACAATCGCTCTTGAACGACTTGGCCGTATTGTTCGACACGGTCTTTGACCGTCGCAATCCCCTTCGCCCTCTGGATGCCTGCAACCACGCAACGTCTGATAAAGCGCCGACAGAAAAAGATCCCGACAGTCACAGCAAATAATATGAATAAGATGTGAAGCCGTTTATTGTTTCTGGTTTGTGCTTTTCGCTGGGTCATACTGTACTATTCGACAAAGACGAATCTACAGCAAGAATTTTTCTGTTATTATTAACCCTCTCGTATTATAATGCCGGTTATGACAGGGATTCACATTACAATCGGAGTCGTTGGAGCAATCGCGCTAGCGGTTATATGGAGGGTGATTCAGGTCAACCTGCGAAACAGACGGCGCGGGGCGTTGATGGGTGAGCCGATTGCCGAACAGCTGCCCGCTTTTATCGAAAAGAATATTCCTCTATACAATCGTCTGCCGGAGGAGTTGAAAACACAGCTGCATGGGCTGGTGAATGTCTTCCTGGCAGAGAAAAAGTTCGTCGGCTGCGGCGGGCAGGAGATCACCGATGAAGTTCGTGTGACCATCGCTGCACAGGCGTGTATGCTGCTGCTGAACCGCAAGACCCGTTTCTATCCCAAGCTCAAAACCATCTACGTCTATCCCCACACCTATGTCGCCAAGGGACTGATGAATGACGGCGGATTGATCGTCGAAGGCAAAAGCGTCCGGTTGGGCGAGTCGTGGCAGAATGGCCCGGTTGTCCTGACATGGGACAGCATTACCGGCGGCGCACGCAATATCCAGGACGGCCGCAATGTGGTCTTTCACGAATTCGCCCATCAGCTCGATCAGGAAGACGGCGACGCCGACGGCGCTCCGATCCTCGAAAGCCGGTCCTGTTATCGAAGCTGGGCCGCTGTATTGGGCGAAGAATATGATAATTTGCGGGATAAAACACGCCGCCGACGACGGTCGGTCATCCGTAAATACGGAGCGACCAATCCGGCGGAGTTTTTCGCCGTAGCGACCGAGGCCTTTTTTGAAAAACCCCGGCAAATGCATAAAAAGTCGCCGGATTTGTACGAGGAACTGAAGTGCTATTACCGCCTCGACCCGCTCGAATGGGGTCGTTGAGCAAGATACACTGCCGGAAACATCGCTCTCTATCCCTAAACAACTGCTGAGGTTATCTGAAATATCCGATATAAATAGGTATTGTGGTTCGGCACTGTTAATGCCCTATAATAACGGTGATTTTCATGGAAAAAGACTGGAACAGAAAACAAATAGAAGCCCTCTTGAGCGGGGATGAGGAAACGCAAGAGGCATTTATCCATGAATTCGCGCCGGTCGTCTATACATGGATGTATTATCAGGCGGGGGCCGATGAGCAGGTCGCCACGGAATTGACAAGTCAGGCTCTGGGACAGGCCGTTCGGGACATTCCCGATTTCAACCCCGCGGAACAAACACTGTTCCAGCGACTCAAGGAACAGGCCCGGCAAACACGCGACGAGGAATTGGAACACCGCCAAATGAAGCCCCGCCGGCCGGAGACATGGTCGCAGATGACAAAAGAGGTACTAGACGGACTGGCAAAACTGAGCAGCGAATCGCTTCCGGACAGAATATTAGAGAACTCGTTTATCCATGAGATCGTCCAGGCAACACTGGCAGAACTGGAATCGGCGAACCGCGAGTTATTGATCCGCCGCTACAACCGTCTGGACACGGCAGAGCATATCGCCGAGGAGATGAACTGCAGCGTTGAAGATGTCCGAAACCGGCTTTATCGGTGTCGGCATTCATTTCGAAGGATTTTCTTTCAGCTTGTCGCGGCGGCGAATCCCGGTTTCTCCGAATCCAATGCGACCGGGGAAATCGAAACGCTGAACACGAACCTGGAAAAACTGCTCAGCACAACCGCTATATACCTTGCACCGGATGAAATAAAGATCGACGCCATCCGTCAGTCTGTGCTTGAGGCGATTCGTGAAACCGCGCTGGCACAGCCAAACCGTACACACCAGGATTATTATCGCCTTGTCGCCATTGCCCTTGCTGTTTTGATTCTTCTTGTTGGGTTGTATCTGGTTACACGCCAAAAGGATACCATTGAAACCGGCCCGGACGAAACAGCAAAAACAACCAAGACCGTAACAGAAACCAAGACACCAGCGCCAAAACCGGATGGTCCCAAAACGGTCCAGGGCGACATCGACAACGAAGAATTAAAGCTGGTATTCGCTTTAGGACAGAACGGAAATGTCGATGCATTGCTTGAGATCCTGAAATCCGGCCAATTTACAAGTCAGGCCGCTGCCGCATTCTTCATTGGTAAGCTGGCAGACCCTTCGGCTATTGATTTGTTGGAACAGGCCGAGGAACAATGGTATGACGAACCATCGGAAGACAATCCATTCGCAAAAGCCATCGACGAAATTCTAACTCGCTTTCCGGATGCGGCCGCAGCAATTGCCGCTGAAGAGCCGGAACCAAAACCGGAGGTAAAAAAAGAACCTCCCGCGAAAACTCCGGCTGTAACCGGAATCGTAAGCAACTTTTCAAATGAGCCGGTCGTTAATGCCGCACTTGAATTAACGGAAAATCCGTTGCTCTCAAAAACAAAGGCCGGCAGTAACCTCGCCTCGGCCAAAACGGATCCAAACGGCCACTACCGGTTCTTCGATATCACCTATAACGGATGCGTTTCTTTAACCTGCCAGCCCCCCAGGCCCAACAGTCATACCCACCTGGTCATGCAGTCGCTGTGGTGCAAGGAAAAATCGCTTCGGGTTGTGAATATTGGCGGACGACCCGCCCTGACAGGAACGGTCCTCATCGACGGCATGCCCCTTGCCGACCAGACACTGTACTTAAGCGATACGCTTGACATGGGCGATGCGGCCTTCACCGAAGCCGTTCTTACAGACAGCCAAGGCAACTTTTCCTTCCTTGGTGTTTCACCCGGCATGTATGCTGTTTTGAAGGGCTCCGATAACCGCCTGCATCGGCTGGCAATGGTCGAAATGCCCCGGCAGGAAATATTTAATGTTAATCTGAACCTCGAAACAGTCACGGTGCTGCTGGATTATCCGGCCGATCCGAATCTGACCGGGCCCACTGAAGCGGCCCTTGTTTACGCAATGGACATTTCAGAAAATCTAAACCAAACTCAGGCCGCCATTGCAGAAGATGGTTCTGTTTTCTTCGAAAATATCATACCCGGCTCCTATGTTATGCGGGTTCGATTGGATAGCGACGTGTGGCTGCAGCAGGTCGTGGAAATAACGGACGAACCAAAGGAGCAGGTTGTTCAGGTTGACCCTGTCCAACCGGAAACCACCACTCTAAACGGACATTTTCTTGGTGCCAGCCCGATTGATTTGTTTTTGACCAACGCAAACCAACAAATCCATATTGATATTACGCCCAAAGCCGACGGCAGTTACGAGCTTAAAGCAATCCCCGCTGATATTTACAGTCTGGCCGCATTCGTTCACGGCCAACTGATCGAGTTCACTCAAATTGACCTGCAGGAAGAACCGGAGATGACGCTGGATATCGATCCGGCGGAGATGATGCAATCCTTTAGCCCGCTGAATGTGGTGGTCATGAATGAAACGGGTCTTATTTTGTCCGGAGCACAAATCTGGCTGACTGGCGAAGGAGGCGACATTATCACCGCATCGTCCACCGGCCGAGGCGCTTTTTTAGCGGTCCCGGCAGGTAGGCATACACTTTCTGCTGCCTATTCGGGATATCCGACCCAAAATCTGGAAATCACCCTAAAACCATCATCACTTTTGGCAGAGCCGGCGCCGGAGAACACGATTCTGGTCCAATTGGGCGCTGAAAGCTCCGAAAGCACACCATAAATTTGCTATCGCACGGGCTCCAATGTAATTGATCTAAGGTTGAGCGGGTACCATTGTCCTAACAACCACATTGCTGATTAGAGTAAATATTTTTCGGTTTTTTCATCGAAACTGGTAAATAATCAGGCTGAAAAAAGAGGTTGACAAAACATTCAGGAGGACGTTATTATTACCCGACTTAGAAATACACGGCGGCGTAGCTCAGTTGGTTAGAGCATGGGATTCATAAGCCCAGGGTCGGTGGTTCGAATCCACCCGCCGCTAATGCCGAAAACAAGCTCTCGATGAGCTTGTTTTCGGCTTTAACAGACAATCGACAATAATCAATCGTCAATTGTACTAGGCCCCCATCGTCTAGCGGCCTAGGACGCCGGGTTCTCATCCCGGTAACAGGGGTTCGAGTCCCCTTGGGGGTAATTGCGCTTCAATAAACCACCTGGAGAGGTGTCGGAGTGGCTTATCGAGCAGCCTTGGAAAGGCTGTGTAGGGCTTGTCCCTACCGGGGGTTCGAATCCCCCCCTCTCCGTTTTTTTGATTTTCTCTCCAACATGCATCCCGGACATTCCAAGACTTGTCAAGCCGGAACAAATCCGATAGAATAGTCAGCTTAATTGGCTAAGTTCTATCTTGAATGCATATTGCAATAGGAGTTTCAATGAAGATTTCTTTGGATTGGCTGCGGGATTATGTGGAAACAGACCTCTCAGCAAACGAAATAGGCGAGATTCTCAGCAACCTGGGTTTCCCCATCGAAAGCACTGAGCAGGTCGGCGACGACACCATGCTGGACGTAGAGATCACCAGCAACCGCGGCGACTGCCTGGGGCATATCGGGATCGCCCGGGAACTGGCCGCGGCCACGGGCAAACCGCTCAAACTGCCCGAAATCAAACCGGACGAGTCAGACAGCGACGCCGCGACAATGGTTCAGGTTCACATCCACGAACCGGCCCTGTGCAATCGCTACACCGCCCGCGTGATTGAAGGCGTCAGGATCGGTCCTTCGCCGGAATGGATGCAGAAACGCCTGGAAACCATCGGCCTTCGCAGTATCAACAACATCGTTGACGTCACCAACTACGTCATGATGGAAACCGGCCAACCCTCGCACGCATTCGACAACGCCAAAATCGGCGGTCAGACGATCATCGTCCGCAAGGCCGTCAACGGTGAACGCCTGGTCAGCATCGATGAGACAAAGTGCGACCTGAACGATTCCATGCTGGTCATCGCGGATGAAAAGATTCCCGTCGCCATGGCCGGGGTTATGGGCGGCCTGGACTCAGAAGTCTCGGACGAAACCACGACGATTTTGCTGGAAGTGGCCCATTTTGAGCCGGTCATCATCCGCACCGCGGCCCGTAAGCTCAACTTGCAGTCGGACGCGTCGTTCCGCTTCGAACGGCATGTGGACACGGAAAACATTGATTGGGTCTCGGCCCGATGTGCTCAACTGATGGCCGAGGTCTCCGGCGGCAAAGTCGCCAAAGGCGTCGTTGATGTGTGGCCGGAAAAACGCCCCCGCGATACCATCGCGATGCGCCCGTCTCGAATGAAGGCCCTGCTGGGTATTGATATTCCGCAGGATAAAGTCATGTCAATCTTTACATCGCTGGGATTGAACCCGGAAGTCAAAAATGAGGATCTGATCGCCTGCACGTCTCCAAGCTGGCGGCACGATCTGTATCGGGAAGCGGACCTGATCGAGGAAGTTGCACGGTGCTACGGGTATGACCAAATCCCTGTAGAGCCGAAAATTCATATCGAAGTCGCCCCGCCGAATCTGCGGGAAAAAACCGCCGGCAAGGTACGCTCCTTCCTGAACGGCGCGGGCTTTTACGAGAGCATCAATGTGACCTTCGTCGATGCGAAAACCGCCGAGCAATTCTGTGACCAGTCGCCGGAACAGCATCTGTCGGTCGCCGATGTGTCCCAAAAGAACCTGAACCTGCTGCGGCAGAATCTGATCGGCTCGCTGATTTCGGTCATGCAGTCCAACTACAATGTCGGCAATAAGCCGTGTAAGCTGTTTGAACTGGCCGACACGTTCATCCCGGATGCCAATCATGAACCGGGCAAGCTGCCCAACGAGCACACACGCATCGGGCTGGCGATGGATGATGATTTCCGTGTAATGCGCGGCGTCATCGAAGAACTCGTCGCCGGTATCGCCCTGGGCAGCACCATCGAATTCAAGCCCGCATCTTTCAAATGGACACAGGCGGGCGCACAAATCCTGATCGACGGCGAGGTATTGGGTATCGCAGGACTGCTGACTCCTGACACCGCCGCCCAATTCGATCTGGACAAACAAGCCGTTACCGCGGCGGAACTGGATTTTGACCTGCTGCTGGAAAAGGCCGGGGCAATCCCCGCGGCCAAATCCATTCCGCGGTTTCCGGCGATCGTGCGGGATCTGTCCCTGATCGTCGATGAACCCGTTGCGTGGGAGCAGATCACCTCTGTCGTGCAAAGCAAGGCCCCTGCCAAGTTGGAAGATATCGACTTTACCGGTATGTATCGCGGCAAACCCATCCCGGACGGCAAAAAGAGCATTACCGTTTCGCTGCGGTTTCGCGATGAACAGGGAACGCTCCGGCACGAAACGGTGGACGAATTTGAAAATGCGATCCTGGGCGGTCTGACAGAGACACTCGGTGCGGAACTGCGAACAGCTTAGTGCAAACGAAAGGACGACATGATGGAATGTAAAAAAGAGCAAAATCTGGAGTTTTGCAATTGCACTTATCCCGGCTGCAGTCGAAAGGGCATCTGCTGTGAATGCCTGCAATATCACCTCGAGAGCAAGCAGCTTCCCGGTTGCTGTTTCCCGCCGGAAGCGGAAGAAACCTATGACCGCAGTTTCGCGGCATTTGCCAGGGCGTGGAACCTGTAATCAGACGGACAGATACTTTTGTGGCAGAGGGCTTGTGAGATTTTAAAAAGAAAAAGGGGAACTCAGCGCTCAGCCAAATTCCCCTTTAATCTATTTGCTATTTGAAAGGGTAAGGTATTTCAGGATTTTATCTTCTTCTGTGAAGCAGTGCCAAACTGCCCAGTCCCAGTATCGCCAGCGTTGCCGGCTCCGGAACAGGCGTCGGCCAAAAACAAATGCCGAATAATTCATTTTGGTTTACAGTATTATCCGTATAAACTACAAATTCTACTGAATCTTGGCTATAAACAGGGTTATCGTAGAAATACAGGTCTAACTGAGTTCCATCTACAGAAATCTCAAAGTCTTCATTGTCCATGACTACGCCATCCATTGTCGGATAAATTCCGCCATCGGTACTAAAGACCACGTCATCGCCATAACTAATCCCAAAATGGAAATCGCCCCATGCCTGAGTCCCCGTGTTCGTAACTGTCAGGGTAAATGTGCCTTTCCATGGATCTGCATCGACATGTTCCTCTACGAGCTGAACAGCTTCACCCACACCATCAAAACTTGCGGTGGCTGTACCCGGATGCGCCTGGACCGTTGAAATTAAACAAACACTCAGAAGTGCAACCAAAAAACTTATCTTTCTCATCCTGAAACCTCCTGTCCTTGCGGACAAACAATGTATTTCCTTTTCCTGAGGGAATTAAGCGAGATGCTTATCCCTCCTCCAAGACTTTAACTTGTTTTCCATAATAGCGATTTGGAGGGGTTTGTCAAAGGGGAAAGTATGCCGCCATGAAATGTCTTGTTTTAAGTCTTTTCAATATCGTGGTTTATACGGTAAAATTTTTTGAAGTTTTTTAATATTTTTCCGCATAAAGGCGTGGTTTCTACTGGTTTTCAAATGCTGCATAAAGAAAACGGCAGAATATTATCAAAAAAACACCTTTTTTCAGTATTAAAAACCGCCGTCACTTGAAATAATGACTTTGATAATTTATCGTCTTAATCTCAAAGTAATCATCGATTTGGAGATATGAAATATGTCAAAATTGAACCCGACCACAATGAAGGACTGGCAGATCGCCGAAGCGGCCGAAGAGAACATGAAGCCGCTTTATCAACTTGCCCGCGATCTGGGACTGGCCTACGGCGAACTGCTGCCCATGGGCGAAAAGCTGGCCAAACTGGATTACGCCAAGATCACCGAGCGACTTCGTCACGCTCCGACGGGTCGTTATATCGATGTGACAGCCATCACGCCGACCCCGCTCGGCGAAGGCAAGACAACCACAACCATTGGACTGGTGCAGGGGCTTGGAAAACTCGGAAAACGGGTCTGCGGGTGCATCCGCCAACCCAGCGGCGGGCCGACCTTCAACATCAAAGGTTCCGCTGCCGGCGGCGGCCTGGCCCAGTGTATTCCGATGTCGCCGTTTTCAATTCGCTTCACCGGCGATATCGACTGCATCACCAATGCACACAACTTAGCCATGGTGGCACTGACGGCGCGGATGCAGCATGAGCATAACTACGACGATGAACGGCTGGCAAAAATTGGCCTCAAGCGGTTGAATATCGACCCGGAAAATGTTCAGATGAAATGGGCGATTGATTTTTGTGCCCAAGCCCTGCGAAACATGACCATCGGCAAAGGCGGCAAGATGGACGGGCTTGAAATGGAATCCGGCGCCCAGATTTCCGTGTCCAGTGAAGTGATGGCGATCCTGGCGGTCGCGAGAAATCTTCGGGATCTGCGTGAGCGGATGTCAAAGATCGTGGTGGCCTATGATAAAAACGGCAACGAAGTAACCACCGCCGACCTTGAAGTCGATGGCGCCATGACCGCCTGGATGGTGGACGCCCTGAATCCGAGTCTGGTCCAAACCATTGAAGGCCAGCCGATCCTTGTCCATGCCGGCCCGTTCGCCAATATCGCCATCGGCCAGAGCAGCATCATCGCCGACCTGGTGGCAACCAAGCTGTGTGATTATGTCGTCACAGAAAGCGGTTTTGCTGCGGACATCGGGTTTGAAAAGTTCTGGAATCTCAAATGCCGCATGTCCGGCCTGAAACCGCACGCGGTAGTCATCGTCGCAACAATTCGTGCCCTGAAAATGCACGGCGGCGGGCCGGAAGTCAAACCCGGCAAACCCCTCGCCGATGAATATACACAGGAAAATCTCGAATTGCTCGAAAAGGGCTGCGAAAATCTTATCGCCCATATTGACATCGTTCGCAAGTCCGGGATCCGTCCGATCGTCTGCATCAATAAATTCTATACCGATACCGATGCGGAAGTGCAGCTCGTCCGGCGCATCGCCGAAGAATACGGCGCTGAAGCGGCCGTTTCGGACCACTGGCTCAAGGGCGGCGACGGTGCGATCGAACTGGCCGAAAAAGTCGCTGCCATCGCACAGGAGGACAAAGAGTTTAACTATTTATACGATCTGAAAATGCCGTTAAAAGAACGCATCGAAAAAATTGCTGCCGAGATCTACGGCGCCAAAGGCGTTACTTATTCCGAAAAGGCATTAAAGAAAATCCAAAAAATCGACAGTACCCCAGAAATGCGGAAACTGGGAACCTGCATGGTTAAAACACACCTGAGCTTGTCCCATGACCCGACACTCAAGGGCCGACCCACCGGTTGGGAACTGCCGATTCGCGATGTGATGGTCTATGAGGGCGCCGGATATGTCGTACCGATCGCCGGTGATATTAAACTGCTGCCGGGAACCGGCTCGAACCCGGCCTATCGACGTATCGATGTAGATGTCAAGACCGGTAAAGTTCAGGGGCTTTTCTAAAATAAAAAAAGGCCTAAAAATGCTCTTGCTAAGTGCATATACAGTAGGTAGCATGGACATGTCGTGTTGTTAAAAAAGGGATTGTTGTTTTTTTGAAAGGATGCAAAATGAATGAAACTTCTGTCCAATACGATGTTAGTTCCGGAGGCCCCCCGGCAATTGTCATGATCATTTATCTGGCAATCGCTGTGCTGATGATTGTTTCGGTGTGGAAAGTTTTCACCAAAGCCGGCCAACCGGGATGGGCCAGCATTGTTCCGATCTACAATATAATCGTCATGCTTCAAATCGCCGATAAACCGCTTTGGTGGATTATTCTTTTCTTCGTTCCGATCGCCAATATCATCATCCCTATCATAGTGAATATCGCGATCGCTGAGAGATTTGGAAAGGGCGCCGGGTTTGGAATTGGTCTTACATTTTTGGGATTTATTTTCTTCCCAATCCTCGCATTCAGTGATGCCCAATACTCCGGCTAATAACATCTTTTGCTTTTAAGCAATACAAAAATAACGGGTTGTGTCCCCTTTGGCGGATACGGCCCGTTTTCATTTAATTATTCTTGTCAAGCCAAGAAAATTTCATACAATAGGTCGCTCATGTAAACCTAAAATCAGGAGATTAAAGAGTGACTGCGCAAATTATTGACGGAAAACAGGTTGCCGCGGATATGCGGGCTGAATTAAAGGAAAAAGTCGCCACGTTGAAGACTAAGGGCGTTACGCCGGGACTGGCTGTCGTGCTGGTTGGCGAGGACCCTGCGTCCAAGTCCTATGTAACCGCCAAAGAGCGAGCCTGTGAGGAGATCGGCATTTACAGCGACGACAACCGGCTCGCCGCCGACACGAAAGAAGAAGACCTGCTGGCATTGATCGACAAACTCAACAAGGATCCACAAATCAACGGGATCCTCGTTCAACTTCCGCTGCCGAAACACATCAACGAAGACAAGGTCCTGCTGGCGATTGACCCGGCCAAGGATGTGGATGGGTTTCACCCGGTCAATGTCGGCAAGATGGTCGTCGGGCAGGATGCCTATCTGCCGTGCACGCCGCACGGAGTGGTCCAACTTTTGTTGCGGAACAATGTCAAACTCGAAGGCGCCGAGGTGGTCATCGTCGGACGCAGCAACATTGTCGGTAAACCCCTGGCGAATATGCTGATCCAGAAGGCCCCCACCGGAAACGCCACGGTCACAGTCTGTCACACGCGGACGAAGAATATGGCCGAACATGTCAAGCGTGCCGATATCGTCATCGCCGCCGCCGGATGGCCGAATACCGTCACCGCTGATATGATCAAAGACGGCGCTGTCGTGATTGATGTGGGTGTCAACCGTGTCGAGGACGCAACGAAGAAACGCGGTTATCGGCTGGCCGGCGATGTGGATTTTGACGAGGTCAAGGAAAAAGCGTCTCTGATCACGCCCGTTCCCGGCGGCGTCGGACCGATGACCATCACGATGCTGCTCTACAACACGGTCCAGTCCGCCGAAAAAACGCTGTAAGTGTAGGAAAAACCGAATATTTCGATGCTCGCCCTGTGAATCAAATGTAAACAGGGCGAGTTTTTTTGTTGACTGGGTTTTGAAAAAAAGCTAATCTTACCTTAAAGATATTTGGTTCAACTCCCATAAAGTTGGTTACCATTGCATACGATGGGTTTGAAATTTTACTATGAATTGACGGGTCATCCGGTTAATCCGTTGGCCATGAGCGTTTGGTTTACCTTTGGGATGATAATAGTTTTTTGTCTCTGCAAGTCATTTGATGTCAGTTTATGGCCTCCCCT
>JBDLJN010000097.1:0-11537 GCA_039714335.1 Planctomycetota bacterium | reverse complement strand
CTATTCTGACAATAATCCGTTAAAAGCAAAACTGGCAGATGTTTGGAAAGACCAGACCGATAACGGCAGTACGGCGTCAATCTCTTTAGAGGGGATTGCGAACCAATCACTGCAGCTTGATTATGATAATCAACAGGCACCTTATTTTGCCGAAACCTATAGGGACTTTTCACCAGCGAAAGACTTTACAGCCAATGATTCAGAGATATTAACATTATATCTGAAGGGGCAAAGCACCAATAGTGCCGATGAATTCTATTGCACTCTTGTGGACAGCAGTGACAATACCGCGACCCAGAGGATTACAGACCCGAATACGCTCGTTTTGCCGGACTGGAAAAAGATCTATTTTGCCGTTAACCAATTTGAACAAATTGATCTGTCTCAAATCAAGCGGTTGATTATTGGTATCGGTGCGGACAGTCCCTCGGGGCCGCAATCCGGTACCGGTACTATTTGGGTTGATGAATTCTATTTGTCTCAAATGATCTGCAACGATAACCAGTTAGCGGGTGATTTTGACAACAACTGTAAAGTGAATTTAAGTGATTTTTCCCAAATAGCCAGTCAGTGGATGGAGCAGTATTATGTGCTTCCAATTCCTGTCGACCCGGGTTCTCAGAATTTAACAGCAAAGTGGAGCTTTGATGAGAGTACCGATACGATGGCCGCTGATAGTACCGGGAACGGCCACGATGGAACGCTGGTTGACGCATCATGGGCACCGGGAAGCGGCACTGATGGCGGCGGCGTTTCCATTGACAGGGCATCTTCGACTTCAAGCCGAGTTGAAATTCCAACCGCCGCGATTCCGTTATCGCAAGGAACCTATTCTGCCTGGGTCAATTTGTATGAAGACCAAACCAGTAGTGTCCGTTATATTTTTGGGCACACGACAATACCGGCTTGGGCTAATCGGATACAGTTTTACATGGATTCCTCCGATACCAGCCTGGATCTTGGGTTAGGCGCATCCCATCGGTCATCGACTGCAATTATGACACTGCAAACCTTGGTATGGCACCATATTGCCTTGACATGGGACGGGTCGAATTACCAAGTATATGTTGATGGGGTGTTAAAAGCATCAGGCGCATATTCTGGATTGAGCGAGTTGCAGTCGGTTACCCATATCGGTAATAATGGAAGTGATTCACCCACAGAGGCTTTTAATGGCCTGATTGATGAAGTGTCCATTTATGAGACGGTATTAACACCAGAAGAAATTTTATACCTGGCAGACGCTGTGCCGATGGTTGTGAACCCACGGCGAACAGATTTATATACTGATGGTATCATTGACCTCAAAGACCTTTCTCTGTTTATAGCAGACTGGCTTGATTGCGCATTGTCACCAGTGGAGGCGTCTTTCGATTAAGTCTGGCAAACAAGAACATTTGATTACGCTAACAAGCAGGCTATCAGTTAGTATAGGAGATTGTGATGAAAAAAAGTAAGCTGAAAAGTCATCGTCCGCGGATGTTTGCGTCTGTGTTAGCCGGCATTACCCTCTTTGTATTGTACGCGAATACGGCCATTGCTGCATTGGATCCGGATCCATTGCAGTCTGTCAAAGACCAAGTGTACAGCAATTTGCAGACTGCTCCCGCCCCGACGAACACGGGTTTTACGCGTACCAGTTACCTGGAAACCCTCGATGGAATTATCGGCTTTTTCCGAACACAGCAGCAAATGACCGGAGACCTTTCTTCGGGGCTGGGTTCGATCATTGACCCCTACACGAATAATGAGAAACAGTACAGTACTCCCTATTATGCCCTTAGCGGCAGCGTGCTGTACATCAGCGGTTATAACACCGACGCGGATTTTCTTGAGAGTGTTGCTCTCGCGCTGGACCGCGCACTGTATGAATTGCACACCGATACCTGTGCGGATAATCATGGAAACTTCTTCACTATCCCCTGTGTTCTGGCGTATGAAAATCTCCGCGATTATGTGACAGCGTCGCGCAGGTCACAGTGGGAAACCTGGCTTTCGGACATGACCACCGCAAGCTATGCCTCCAGCACACCCAACTGGATGGTGACTGCTTCGTGTGGTGAGTACCTTCGCTATGTCAACGGCTTTACCAGTGATACTTCTTTTCTGGAGACGAATCTTGGCAATAATATTCCCGTGCGGCTTACACTCGCAGGCATGTACAAAGACAGCAGCTATCCCAGTGACCCTATGGCCTACGATGGATTTGCGCGTCTGAATTTAGAGCTGCTCCTTCAGCATGGGTATGGCGATTCCGGTTTTCCGGGGAGTTCGGATCTGCAGGAATACATGCGCCGCGGGGCCTGGACGAGTCTGCTGATGCAGTCTCCATGGGGCGAAACCCCGATCGGGGGCAGGTCGGCTCAGCACCAGTGGAATGAGACAGAGATGTGCTTTATCTACGAGGTCTGGGCAGATATCAAAAATAGTGAGGGAGATACGGTTGCGGCTGAAGCTTTCAAACGGGCCGCTCACCTGGCCTACAGTTCATTGCCGCGATGGGTCCGTCCGAGCGGAGAGCTCTGGATCGTCAAAAACCGCATGAACCCGGCGGCTCGTTGGGGCTATGAGTACTATTCCTTTCATTCTCAGTACAATATGTGGGCGGCGGGTTTCCTCTCGATGGCCTGGATGTATGCCAACGAAGCCATCAACGAGGGACCCGCGCCAGCCGATATCGGCGGGTATGCTTTTGATCTCCCGTATTTCCACAAGGCCTTTGCCAATTGCCAGGGACTCTACCTGCAACTTGATATGGATCCCGACGGCGGGTACAACACCGCTGGACTCGTACGAATTCACAAGGCAGGCGTCGAACCGCTGGTCTGTCCATCGGCCAGTACTTCCAATGTCCAGATCCTTGATGGCAACCCGGGGTTGGGGATGGGGATCGGTTGGAACGATGGAAGCAACTGGGAGAGTCTGGCTAATCTGGACAGTGGTGACATTAGCTCTTTCACTTTTAACGTCAACTCCATGTCCAGTTCCCAGGTTGACTTTTCGGTTACCTACAACTTTTCGGGAGTAGCGGGAGCGACATCCGTCACTGAAAACTATATCGTAACCCCAACAGAGGCCGCCGTCAACGCCTCCGTTAGCGGAAGCGCAACGCAGACAAAAATGCGGTATGCCGCCTTTGTCAACGACGGCGAAAGAGATTTCACTGTTGGTTATGACAATGGTTTAGCCCAGACAAAATTAAACGACAGCTTGATGACCATGCAGTTGACCTCACATCCATCTACCCCCTTTGAGAGAACCCACTCTAATGTACACAGCCGCAACGGCTACCTTGAAGCGATCGAGGGCATTGTAGACGGCCAGAGTCTCAGCTACACATTAAGACCGGAACTTGATCCAACCGGAACATTGTTTACGGCCGCCAATACGTTCATCGGATTCGACATTCCCACCCCGGATACGACGGTGACATTTGTCGATGGAACCATCAACGGCGGAACCATGACGACGCTGGCCGACGGGACCCCGCTGAACTACACGACAAGCCAGGCGGTGAACCCGGAAGATGTGGAAGTCTTTACGTCTGGTTATGGCGATAGTGATGGCTCTTGGGATTGCCGTTCAACCTACGGCAACGGCGGCTGGATTTTCCAGGCCCAGACCGATTCGGATTATTCGATACTGAAGACCACGATTACGGATCTGACCCCCGGTGCAGAGTACAATGTCTATGTGTATTACTGGGTGGCCGATATTACTTTTGTCGGTGACACGACGACGGCTGGTAACGCGCAGTGGGACATCGCGACCGGTCTGGCGGCGGGTGCTCTTACAGAGTATGCGTGGAACGATGGTGTTCAGGTCATGAATGGGCGTTTTGACGATCCTTCGGTTATGTTTGCAGAGGGTAACCGCTGGCTGTTTGAGGCTTTTGCCGGTGAAGCTACCGCTGATGGTAACGGTGTGATCGCTGTCTATGTCAGTGATGTGCCCGGCGGTGATGACCGCACCTGGTACGAAGGCGTGGGCTATGCAGCTCTTGAACCGACGACATGTGAAGAGGTCATTGTCCAGGGTATGAAGCTGAAATCAGATATCTCGGGGCCGAGCGGGGTTGCTGACTGTTATGTTGATATCTATGACCTGACGGCGGTGGCAGTAGAATGGCTGTCAACTTCCCCGCAGGACGCAGATATCGCCGGGCCGAGTACTGCCGAACCGGACGGCAGTGTCAATCTTTATGACTTCACCTTGCTGGCAAGTCAGTGGCTAACTTGCAATGATCCGCAGGACCCCAACTGCCAGTAAGGTTTTGCCGCAGATGTCGATGATTTGCTGGATCTGGCACAGGACTGGCTGCAGTAAATTCAGGATAAATGAAGCTAATTATTATTTCTGATTTGTTCGATTATACGGATCGTTTCCTCGACTTTTTTTGTCAGATTCGAATAATCTTCTGCAGTCACAAATTCTTTTGTGATCAGCTTCGAACCCATTCCCGCACAGGCAATGCCTGCGGAAAACCATTCCGTCAGGCTTTCTTTGGTGGGTGAGACGCCACCGGTTGGCATCAACTCTGTCCATGGCATCGGACCCTTGACAGCTTTGACAAAAGCCGGTCCGCCCACTTGGGCACCGGGGAATATCTTGCAGATTTCCACGCCGAGAAGATGGGCCTGATGAATCTCCGTTACTGTTCCGCAACCGGGCGAATAAGGGATTTTTTTGCTGTTGCAAACGCTTGCCGTTCCCTCGTCCAACATCGGTCCCACGACAAAATCAGCACCGGCGTTGATGTACGCGGCCGCGGTCGAAGCATCACAGATTGAACCGACGCCCAGAATGATATTGGGCCGTTCGGCGTCTCTGTAGGATGCCAGTTGAGTAAAGATGTCGATGGCCCGGTCGCCGCGATTGGTAAATTCAATGACTCTTGCTCCACCATCGGCGCAGGCACACAGAACACGTTTCGCAACTTCAAAATCAGGATTGTAAAAAACCGGAACAATACCGATTTCTTTCATCGTTAACAGCGTTATAAGGCGTGAATGTCTGGCCATTGTAGTTCCCTTTTAATCTTTCCGTTCTTACTGTTTATCGAGCAATACGGGCATTTCCGCCCATGACAATACGCTCTACTTCTTTCAGATTTGCCGTTGTGGTATCGCCGGCAGTGGTCATTGCCAATGCACCGTGGGCAGCACCGTAGTTGACGGCTTCGGCAGGGGGTTTGCCCTCCATCAGGGCATAAATCAGACCCGAAGCAAAACTGTCCCCTCCGCCGACTCGGTCGAGAATTTCCAAGTTTTCACGCAGCACTGCATCATAGAATTGGCCGTCGGTATACAACACTGCACCCCAGTCATTTTTAGTCGCGGTTTTGGCATTACGCAGAGTCGTAGCTACCGCTTTGAAATTCGGAAACTCTTCCACGACCTCAGCAATCATTTTTTTGAAGTTCGTCGGGTCCAGTTTCGAACATCCCTCATCCAGTCCCTGCACCTCAAATCCCAGCGTCGCGGAAAAATCCTCTTCGTTGCCGATCATCACATCCACCAGCGGCGCGATCGCGCGGTTGACTTCCATCGCTTTGACCTTGCCGCCAACGTCATTCCATAGAGAAGCCCGATAGTTCAGGTCATAGGAAATGATCGTGCCGTGCTTTTTGGCGATAGTCATTGCCTCGATCACTGTTTCGGGGGTTGTTTCGGAAAGCCCTGCGAAGATACCGCCGGTATGGAACCAGCGAACACCGTCACCCCCGAAGATCGTTTCCCAGTCAATGTCGCCGGCCTTGATCTGTGAAGCCGCGCTGTTGGCACGGTCTGAGCATCCGACAGCGGCTCGCACACCATAACCCCGCTCGGTAAAGTTCAGGCCGATACGACTCTTGCGGCCGATTCCGTCAAACGGCACCCATTTGATATATTTCTGGCAGACGCCGCCCTGATACAACAGGTCCTCCAGCAGATGACCGACCGGATTATCGACAATCGCTGTGACTACCGCCGCACGTTTGCCGAAGCAGCGTTTCAGGCCGCGGGCAACATTATATTCACCTCCGCCTTCCCATACTCTGAATTGACGGGTGGTGTGAATCCGTTCCTCGCCGGGATCGAGTCGCAGCATTATTTCGCCCAGTGAGAGAATATCATACTTGCATTCTGATTCAGATTTTAATTTTATGCTATTCATATTTTCCCTTTTGATTGACCCGTTTCTATCGTGCCAACCAACCACCGTCAACGGCAATCGTATAGCCCTGCATGTAATCCGATGCCGCCGAGGCAAGAAAGACCGCAACGCCTTGCAGGTCCTCCGGCGTACCCCAGCGTCCGGCGGGGATACGGTCGAGAATGGCCTTATTGCGTTCCGGATCGTCCCGCAGTGCCTGGGTATTGTCGGTGGCCATATAGCCGGGAGCAATCGCATTAACATTGATGTTGTGGGCGCCCAGTTCATTGGCCAGCAGTCGCGTCAAGCCCATGACCGCGCTTTTCGATGCCGTATAGGACGGGACAAGAATACCACCCTGAAAACTGAGCATCGAGGCAGTGTTGACAATCTTGCCGCCGCGTCCTTGTTTAGTCATCTGTTTGCCGGCCGCCTGACTCAGGAAGAACAGGGTGCGAATATTGACATTCATCACATCGTCCCAGTCTTTTTCAGTGAACTCGGTAATCGGTGCCCGGCGGATGATACCGGCGTTATTGAACAGGATATCAATGCCGCCTAATTGTTCGATCGTCGTGTTCACAATGGTCTCGACGGACTCTTTTTTGCTCAGGTCGGCGGTGATCGCGATGCACTGTCTTCCCAATGCTTCGATCTTTTGCTTGCTCTCGGACATATCCAGAATATCAACCAGGGCAATGTTGGCCCCGGCTTCTGCCAGACCCAATGCCATTCCCTGCCCCAGGCCGCGCGCACCGCCGGTCACAATAGCAACCTTGCCGTCTAATTTAAATTGATCTAATATCATAGAATTCTCCCGTTCATTATTTGATGTCATCGATTCTTAAGTGATCCATATCGTCAAACGCCTGGTTCTCGCCGCCCATGCCCCAGCAGAAAGTATAAGCCGCCGTTCCTACGCCGGAATGAATTGACCAACTGGGTGAGATCACTGCCTGACCATCGGCAACAGCGATATGGCGGGTTTCATCGGGTTTGCCCATATAATGGAAAACACGGGCGTCGGCGGGCACATTGAAGTACATATACACTTCCATGCGTCGTTCATGGGTATGCGGCGGCATCGTGTTCCAGACACAGCCCGGCTCTAATACCGTAAACCCCATCACAAGTTGGCAGCTTTTGACCCCAGCGGGGTGAATGCATTTGTAGATCGTGCGTTTGTTTGAAGCTTCAACGGAACCGAGTTGAACCGGTACTGCCTGCTCAACCTGAACATGCGACGTCGGATACTCGGCATGAGCCGGGTAGCTGAGCAGATAGTATTTGGCCGGATTGGCAGCATCATCACTGGTAAAAGTAATGACCTTTGAGCTGCGTCCAACATACAGACAATCGAGGTTGGCCATCGTATATGCCTGCTCGTCAACCGTAACACTGCCGGGACCGCCGATACTCAGAATTCCTAACTCCCGACGTTGGCAAAAATATTCGGCCCGGAGCTCGTCCGCTGATGTCAAAGACAGGGTTTTCTGAGCCGGAACTGCTGAACCAATAATCACACGGTCAACGTCCACATAAATCATTTCAATCGTATCCGGTTTAAACAGCGACTCGACCAGAAAACTGTCCCGCACTTCCTGCGTGGCCATCCGGCAAAACCGAACCGGGTCCGGGCTGTATTGTACTTTCATTTTTTTCCTTTCTGCATTTATTGTGTATATCGAACTCGGACTGGATTATCGACTCGTTTTTTGAAATCTTCTAAATAGGATTTCCAAGATTCTTCAGTTGTGATTTTTCCGGCATTGGCCCAACCGAAACCGGCATAATAAGCAACAGCGGAAACCCCTCTGGAGTCAATAATAAGGTTAACATGGCTTTCGTCTTTATTGTCGCTTTTCGCAATCCACGATGGGTCTGCCGGGGGCATCTCAGAAACCGCACCGGTTCCAAGCCCTTGTTCGTCAATTGTTTCCCAACAGTAAACAATGCCCCTGTAGTCGTCAGCGACACTTTTTGCCTTTTGATCGTGTGTTGTTATGCCGATGGCAAACTTCCTGATATCGGCAGCATCAGGCCCGAAAAATGTACTCTCGAAACGACAAAGTTGCTGACCAAGATCAATGCTGATCCGCTTGGTCTCGACCCATTGTTTGCCGGAATTCTTCCAGGACTTGTCATAGGTCAGCTCAAATATGCTGCGGATAGGACCGTTCGCAACCACTTTCCAAGTGTCATACACATTGGAATGTGTATATTCTTTGTTCGCACCGATCCGCAGTCCGCCGCAACCGGGTGACTTTCCGACATGATACGGGTCGTATCCTTCGCCCCAGTCTTTGTGATAGGTTTTTTGTTTCATATTACCATACCACTTATCAATAATTGGGTAATCCACACATTTAAGCCAACAGTCAACACCCGAATTCACCGCATCCTCCCACAAACTGGGGCCATACATCCGAAACGCGATTAGATCGTTTTCCCACGCAAAATCGTCTTCCCGCTCGGGTACATATCGGCAGTGGGTCGTTCGTTTCGATTTCGGCTTTGCCAACACGGACGGCTGCTTTAGGATCCAGAAGTATTTCTTCTCGCCCGGTGCAAAACGCGTCTGGAAAAGCAGTTTTGAATTCATTCCATCCTCAACGACCTGTGTAGCCAGCAGACGATTTGTCTTAAATTCATAAACCGCCACATTCTCCTTTGTCAGTCCCGGGACGGCTTTTTTGATCCTGTTCCATTCCAAACTCACGGTTTCACTGTCCCGGAAATTCAGGGTTGGATTTATAGCGGTGATTTTTTGAACGGGCGTCCCATTTCGTACGGCGATTTTATAGACTTCACTTCCTGCCAGCAGGAATGAACCGACGCCGTATATCTCCGTTTGATCTGCTCGGACATGCCGTGGGTCCTCTCCAATCGGCTGGATGTTCCCCAGTTTTCCGCCCGGGTGAACACACTTTGTCAGTGCTTGCCATGCTTTGATAACTGTCGGCAGATATTCATCGGCTTCCAGAAATCCATGATTGATCCCCCATGCAAGTCCATAGCAGTGGAATCCGCTGCCGCTTGCCTCTATAGATGGAAAAGCAACCGGGTCCAGTAAACTCGAATGCCACAAGCCGTCGTCCGGAAGAATGGCTTTCAACTTCGCCGACATTTTCTTATACTGTTCAACATAATTGAGATAGTCCGGGTGGTTCCGTGGCATTTCTTCAATCACACGAACCAACCCTCCGTATGACCAACCGTTGCCGCGAGACCAAAATGTCTTTTGACCGTTGGCTTCACGTTTGCCAAAGTACTTGCTGTCACGGAAATACAGGTTTTCTTCAGTGTCGAATAAATAATCCGTTATTGCCTTCCATTCGGCATTCATATAGTCAAGGTACCTGTTTTCGCCGGTAACACGAGCAAGTTTAGCCCACACCGGCGGCGCCATAAACAATGCGTCGCACCAGTTCCATCGCTGCTGGCTGCCTTTTGTGCCCATCATTAGGTTCGTTTGAGGCTGAGATACAAGAATGTCGTCAAATCGCCGTTGGATTCCGGCGATCATTTTGGGGTCTTTGTACTTTTTATACAGATCAATATACATCTGTCCAACAGCATGATCATCTGCGTGATATTTACGCCGGTGCGGTTGCCAGTTGTTCTTTTCACCAAACCCAAGCAAGGCATCGTAATATGCGTTTGTCTCAGCCATCTGTGCCCATGCCGTCATGCCTGCGAACAATGCGCCATGCGTCCAATCCGCCGTGTGGTGCTTACTGGGGTTGGCCAACTGCCAGTCCGCCACTTTTGCCATAACGGATCGGACCTGCCCAGGTTGCATCTCTTTTGGCAGCGAGTGAGTTTTCTGTGTGGCGGCATATCCGAAAGTAAAAACAGCAGAGATCATAAAAACAATTAATATGTTTTTTGTCATACATATTCCTTTCAATTCGATGACTCAATATATCCTAATTCTGCAGAAAGCTCCTTGGCGGTTTTCTTAACAAGCACACAAACATCAGTTTGTTTTTGGCGGGTAAAATGGATTGCCGGGCCGGTAACTCCGATTGCTGCGAAAACTTGACCCAAGTTGTCTCGCACGGGTGCGGCCAGGCAGCAAACATCACGATGAAATTCACGGTTATCAACGGCATAGCCATCTTTTTTAATCTGCAGAATCTCCGTTCTCATTTTGAATAATGTAATAATTGTATTATCTGTGTATCTCTCTAAGGGCTGACCTGAAAAGTAGTCTTCGAGTTCTACCTCAAATCGATAAGCTAAAAAAACTTTTCCTGTTGACGAGCAGTGCAGGGGGACGATTGAACCGGAACGGGAGGCCACACGGACCGGATTCGGGCTGTCATGCACTTCAAGAATCAGCGACTGACAACCACTGAGAATGGCCAGATGTGAAGTAAATCCGGTCTGTTTGGCCAGTTGGCTGAGAAATGGGATCGATAATGGCCGGATTTGCGAAGCCTGGAGCGATCTTAAGCCAATTCTCATTAGGGCGGGTCCGGGAAAAAACAATGCTCCCCGTTTTTCGGCCATTTCTTGAGAACGCAGTGTCTTTAAGATACGAAACATCGTCGTCTTGGGCGTCTGAGCAAGCTTTTCCAGTTCAACAGCTGAAATTCCCTCCGGTCGATCAGCTAAAAGCGACATGATTTCGCATGCTTTTACCAAATTAGGAATTATATAATTATTCATATTTGAACTCTACGTTTCTTTTGTGAAATAATATGTGAGGGGATACGAAAAGTCAAGGGTCTTGTTTAAAAACATGTATCACGAAGATGAATTTGGTTTCAACGGGAACTATACTTGTCGAACTCTGCAAATCAATGGAGGCATGGCCCTCCGTCATCGACTATGAATTAAAATATTCTGGCTTATCGTACGACATTAGCCCACTACACCGCATTGGAGCTCAAAGATACTGCAAAGGCCATAAATTCAATGCCCACGCTCACGGAAATACCTGAAACAGCGCGCCGCGCAGCGCATTTGCAGCGCGCACCCCGTAAAACGGTGCTATATGCCGCACTAATACGCAACAAACGGAAGAAATTGAAACCACACAAGAAGAAGATTCGGAAAGACCACATCTTACTGAAAATACGACACTTAACAACGAAATGCACCATGATGCACGAGGGGGAATGATGATTGCGGGTGACCAGAATCGAACTGGCGTATCCAGCTTGGGAAAACAGGACCCTAAATATCCAGTTCTTTAGATGTCTATTTTTGTCTAATAATTGCACTTTTTCTGTCTAATTTTATTAGTCATTTTTAAACTCAACAGAAAGTAGACAGCAAGTATAACCAGAGATACTTGACAGGTAATATAAACGAGACACTATCTGGACACTGAAATTAGTTCATAAGTGGACAACTTGCGATTGTCAAGCGTCCGTGGGCCGGCCGAAACACGG
>JBDLJN010000096.1:0-11560 GCA_039714335.1 Planctomycetota bacterium | reverse complement strand
CAGCGGGCACGCCAGCGGAACACAGCCGATCTCCTCTGGCGACTGGCGCTCCTTGTCTCCGGCGGCAATACTTTTGTCGCTTTTTAAGATATGCTGAACGGAGATGATCACAAGCAGGATCCCGCCGGCAATGCGAACATCGGCGATGTTGATCTGAAATAATTCGTCTAAGATGAACCGTCCTAAAAACGCAAAGGCAACCAGGATGATAAACGCCACGAACACGGAAACCGAAAAAGCCCTGCGTCGCTGGGGCCCCTCTAATGAACGGGTTACCGTTAAAAACATCGGGATGTTCCCAATGGGGTCCATCACAACAAACAGGGCAATAAACGCTTTCAGATATACCAGCACAGGTCAGTCCTCCAAAAAATACGGGTCCGCTTTGTCAGACCAATTATATCCTGCCCAACAGCGGAGGCAACTGTTTAATCGTAATATAATGAAACACAGACGGCGGCCGGCCCCAAAGCAGTTTACGGTTGAAAAGACAGATGCGGCATGGTAGAAACAGTATCAGAAAGATTCACTATTTAAAGGCAGCTGCATGGCGCACGTTCAATTCATTCTCGGCAGGAGCGGTACCGGCAAGACGCAGCGGTGCATCGACGCGGTGTGCGAGGCGTTGACGGCCGATGGTGCCGAGCCGCTGATCCTGCTGGTGCCGGAACAGGCGACCTACCAGGCCGAGCGGGCCATCCTGTCGCATCCGGACATCGCCGGTTTCAGCCGGCTGCATATTTTGTCGTTTAACCGGCTTGAGTTCCGTTTGTTGTCGGACCGTCAGACTGCGGCGGCGATTTCCCGCACCGGCAAGCAGATGGTATTGCATAAACTGCTGCTGGAACTGGCCGATGAGCTGACACTGTATCAAGGACAGGTCGGGGCGTTGGGGCTGGCCGGGCGGTTGAGCGACCTGCTGGATGAACTGCAGCACGCCGGTTGCGATGCGAAGCAGGTTCGTCTGCTGGCCGGGACCCTGGCGGGCAAACAGGGACAGGAACTGGCCGCGGCCAAGTGGGCCGATATCGCCACAGTGTTTGAGGCCTACGAGGCGTTTTTCCGCACCGACGACCCAGACCGGTTCGATAACCCCGACAGCGGCCTGACGCTGGCCAAAGACAGGGTCGCTTCGGCGCCGTTTCTGGCAGGGGCGCGGGTGTGGGTGGACGGCTTTTCCGGTTTCAGTGTTCAGGAGCGGGACCTGCTGGCGGAAATGCTGAAAGTCTGCAAAGACGCTTCGGTCGCGCTGTGCCTGGACCCGGCGACCGTGGACCTTGCCAACGATGACGAGGCCGCGCTCGATCCATACAGTTTGTTCGCATCGGCCGAGCAGACCTATTGCCAATTGCTGCGGACCGTGCGGGGATGCAAACTGCAATTGGCCGAGCCGATTGTTCTGGATCAGCCGCGGCGGTTTCCTGATGTGCCCGCGCTGGCAGCGCTGGAGGCGAATCTTGCTTCGGACACTGCGCCGGCGCCGACGCCCGCTGACGGGGCGGTGCAGATCGCCGCGTGCGGTCATGTTCGTGCCGAGACGCTCTGGGTGGCCGGGCAGATACGCACGCTCGTCAAGGACAACAATTATCGCTACCGGGATATCGCGGTGGTCGTGCCGGACATGGACGGCTATCAGCATTATATCGAGTCGGCGTTTAACGAATACGGCCTGCCGTACTTTTTGGATCGGCCGCGACGGATGAAGACCCACCCGCTGACCGAACTGATCGGGGCGGCCCTGCAGGCGGTCGACAGCGGGTTCCGGTCGTCGGATGTGCTGAGTGTTTTCAATTCACCGCTGATGGGCGTTTCGTATGAGCAGGTTGACGCTTTGGGCAATTACTGCCGGGCGTTCGATATTCAGGATGTCGAGTGGCTCCAGAAGCCGGCGTGGGATTTTGCCTCGAACACCGAGAAAGAACAATATGACGAGGGCGGCATGGATGCCTTAAGGCGGGAAATGATCCGGCCCTTGCAGGAACTGCGGCAGGCCCTGACGGCGGACGAGCAGATCTCCGCGGCGGCGCTTAGCCGTGCGGTGTGGAACCTGCTGGGATCGCTGAAGGTGCAGGACACACTGGCGGCATGGGCCGCCGAGGATGCGACCGATCAGCAGTTCGGGCATCGGCAGGTGTTCGCGCAGATGGTGGAGCTGATGGACGAGATGTGTGTCGTTCTGGAAGGGGTCGAGCTGTCGGCGCAGGCGCAGGCGGCGATCTTTATCGATGCGCTGTCGGCGATGACGGTCAAGCTGATCCCGCCGACGCTGGACCAGGTGCTCATCGGCTCTATCGAGCGCAGCCGGCATCCCGATATCAAGGCGATCTTTCTGATCGGAGCCACGCAAAAACAGTTTCCCGTGCCGGTCGCCGGCGAGATGCTGCTGACCGAGCAGGACTATCAGCTGGCCGGCCGCAGCGCGCTGGAGCTGACGAATCCGTACGAACAAAATCTGACGCATCGGCCGTACCTGACCTATATCGCCCTGACGCGGGCATCGAAGCGGATGACGCTGTCGTATCCGCTGACCGATGAAAAGGGCTCAGGCGTCGTGCCGTGGTCGGGCCTTGAGCAGCTAACGGCGATGTTTACGGATGTTGAGGTTCAGTATCCGGAAGGGACGATCGAAGAGCCGGATGAGATTCAAAACCCGCACCAGCTGGCCCAGTGGTTGTGTCAGCGGTTGGGAAAAGACCGTGCAACAGGCATTAGGCAGCAGGCATTAGGCAATAGTGAATTAACAGCATCGGGTATTTTGGACCGGATGGCTCGAAGCGATGATGAGACGTTGAAGCAGACCGCGGCCGATGTGCGCAAATCGCTTGACTATGATAACGCCGCCCGTTTGGATGCCGGGCAGGCGGCGGAAATCTTTACGTTTCCGATGACCACGTCGGTCTCACGGATGGGGACGTTTGCCAGGTGTCCGTATCAGTACTTCGCGAAATATACGCTGGGCCTTGAGCCGCGGCAGGTCTTGAGCTTTGAGCCGATGGATGTAGGCACGTTTTATCACGATGTGCTGGAGGCGATCTTTAAGACGCTCAAACAGCAGGGCAAAGACTGGGCCGACCTGACTGCGGATGAATTGATCGCGCTCAGTGACGCGGAATCCGAAAAGGTGATCTCGACCCATACGCTGCTGATCAATTTTATGCGCAAGCGCTCGCATCACCGGTATATTATTCAGGACGCGCGCGAGGTGCTGCGAATGTTTGTGCCGATGCTGGCACAGCTGGCCGCCGCCGGCCACTTCAAGCAGACCGATGCGGAGTTGAAATTCGGTCCGTCCGATGGAACAAAGATCGTGATCCCGCTGGATGACGAGCGGGCTGTTCAACTGGCCGGGCGGATTGACCGGCTGGACACTGCCGAGGTTGCCGGCAAAAAGGCCGCCGTTGTGTTCGATTATAAAACCGGCGGCAAATCCGTGAGTTTCGCGGGAATGCTGTACGGGCTGGACCTGCAGCTGCCGGTGTATCTGCTGGCGGCCGGTCGGGCCGGGGGCGGTACCGTTCCCGCCGGAGCGTTCTTTTTGCCGATCGTCAGCGGGACTTCTGCACAGGCGGCTGCGGACATGGATGCGATCGAGGCGGTATTCAACAAGGCCAAGGGCTTGTTCGACGGCAGCTTTTTCGAGGCGCTGGATACGCAGGCCGCCGCGTCTGGCGGATGGAGCGGCTATTTTAATTTTTATGTCAACAAGGACGGTGAGCCGTATGGTAACTATAAGAACAGCGGCGCGCTGACGCCGGAGGACTTTACCGCCTTGCTGGAACATACCGAGCGCTGCATTAAAAAATTGATGACCGATCTGACCGCCGGGACCATCGCCATCGCGCCGTACCGAATCGGGACCGATTCGCCGTGCACCTGGTGCGACTACCGCCCCCTGTGCCGTTTCGACTGGCAGATCAATGATTACAATCTCCTCGACAATATCAGCAAAGAAGAAGCGTTGGAAAGAATGAAGAAAAGCATTGGTTAAAAAAACAAACAGAATTGTTTTGTATGCCATCGTTATGGCAGCTGTTGTTGGCTGTGCGGGGTGTTCGTCGGAGGATCGGCTGGCGGGGGATTCAATTGACACGCTTAGTGCTTATGACTGGCAATCGTATGTGGCCGACAAGACCGGCATCTGGGTGTCCGTTGACCGGCAGGAAGTTTTGTTGATTGATAACAATCGGGTAGCAAAGCGGTATCGCTGTTCGACGGCCGCTGCCGGGGTGGGGAATAAAGTTGATTCCGGAAAAACGCCGCTGGGATGGCACCGTGTCGGGGCGAAGGTTGGGGGCGAGCTTGAAGTGGGAGCCGTGCTGAAAGACCGCGAATGGACCGGGCGGGTGTGGAAAGAGGGGCAGCACGCGGATGCCGACTTGATCCTGTCGCGTATCCTGTGGCTGGAGGGACTCGAAGCCGGCAAGAACCGCGGCGGTAACATCGATACGTGGAATCGCTACATCTATATCCACGGGACCAATCAAACCGATGACTTGGGCACACCTGTTTCGGCGGGGTGCGTGCGGCTCGATCCGCACGAGGTGATCGACCTGTACGAACGGGTTAAGGTGGGGACGCCTGTGTTGATCACGCGGGATTGAGGGAACCGCAAGAGGGAAACTATCTATGAAAGATAAAAACAGCCGGCAAGATGTCGGCGTTACGAGTCCAGCGAAAGAGGGTGAACAGACGGTACCGCCGGCATCCTGCCGGCAGGTCAGGGGATTGCGGATACGCTGTCGAGGGCGATTACCCCATTGGGAAAGAGACGGCGGCACCTATTTTGTAACCTTTCGATTAAATGATTCGATTCCACATCATGTAGCAGATGCATATCGATTTGAACGAGAAAATATTGTCAAAACAGCGAAGCAGTTAAAACGCCCGCTTACAGACCACGAAACTGAACGTTTACAAAAACTTTACTCCAAAAAGATCGAAAACTATCTCGACAGGGGAATTGGGGAGTGTTATCTGCGTCAACGCTCAGTTGCTCAGGTTGCACTGGATGCCTTGGAGTATTTTCACAATGAGCGGTACAAGCTTTACGCATTGTGTATCATGCCAAATCATGTTCATGTATTATTTCGCCCCTTTGAGAGTTATGTGTTGGATAAATTGCTTCATTCATGGAAGTCCTATACGGGAACAAAAGCCAATGAACTTTTAAACCGTTCGGGCGTCTTTTGGCAGAAAGAATATTACGACCATCTGGTTCGTAATGAACAGGAGTTCAGTCGGATTTTGAAGTATATTCTTGAAAATCCAGAGAAGGCTGGTCTAAAGGATTGGCCTTGGGTGAAAGTATATGAAGTAGAATGAGCAAGGGTAAAAACTGCCGGCTGGAAGCCGGCGTTACAGTTTTATCTTCGACACGGTTTGATGGGCGATGCGTGTCGGTTCGGGCAGGCGGTATTTTGTGGTGCATTCCAATGTGTATTCGATCGCGTCTTTAAAATCGCATAAGTGGCCCGGGGAGATGAACAGCGGTTTGACATGGGTTCGGGTTCTCACGACGGCGCCGATGGTTTCATCCTTGTCGTACAGCCACGAGTAATTTCCTTTTTCCGATTTCGGTGCGTCGTAGGTTCCGATGAGCCGGCTTTTGGCGCAGCCAATGGTAGGGGCGTTCAAAAACAGCCCCAGGTGGCTGGCCAGTCCCAGCCGCCGCGGATGGGCGATACCCTGTCCGTCGATGAGCCACACATCCGGCATGTGCTTGAGTTTGGCCGCGGCCTTCAAACAGACCGGCGCCTCACGAAACGACAGCAGCCCCGGCACATAGGGAAACACCAGCGGTCCTTCGGCGCTGGCCGTCTCGAGAAGCTCCAGCTCGGGAAACACAAAAACCACCGCCGCGGCGAAAATCCTGCCGGCTCGCTTGTCCAGTGAACAGTCCAGCCCCGCGACAAATCGCGGCTTTTTTCGCATCGGGCGCAGGGTCACACGGCCTTTCAATTTTAGCTGCAAGCCCCTTGCTTCGGCAGGAGTTAAGTCCCAATCATGCAGCTTTTGGACGACAGTCATCTTGAAATACTCTCTGAAAAAAGCGCTTGCTCTAAATGGCATCTATGGTACAATAATTAACTTGTTTTGCTATTGAAAAATCGGGTCTATAAACAGTACCAAAAAGTGGGTGATTTGTGAGTGAACCAAAGGCCATACGCGTCACAGGGGCGTGCGAACACAACTTAAAGAATATCGACATCGATATCCCGCGGGATCAGCTCGTGGTGGTTACCGGCATGAGCGGATCGGGCAAGAGTTCGCTGGCGTTCGACACCATCTACGCCGAGGGCCAGCGCAAGTATGTCGAGTCGCTCAGCGCCTATGCCCGCCAGTTCCTCGAACAGATGCAAAAGCCGCAGGTTGAGCATATCGAGGGTCTGCCGCCGACCATCGCCATCGAACAGCGCAGCGCCTCCAGTAATCCGCGTTCGACGGTGGCGACGACGACCGAGATCTATGATTACTGCCGTTTGCTGTTTGCCCGCGCGGGCACGCCGCACTGCTGGGTCTGCGGCAAGGTCATCAGCAGCCAGCACGCCACACAGATCGTCGATTCGATCTTGTCAAGACCGAAAGACACACGCATTCAGATCTGCGCTCCGATCATCCGCGGCCAGAAGGGCGAGCACAAAGAAGTCTTTGCCCATATCCAGCGGGAGGGCTTTGTCCGCGTGCGCGTGGACGACGAGATTTTCGATGCGAAGTCGGCACCGCTGCTGGACAAAAATAAAAAACATGACATCGCCGCCGTCGTGGATCGATTGGTTCTCAAAGACGGTATCCGCGTTCGCCTGGCCGATTCGATCGAGACGGGCTTAAAAATCGGCGAAGGTGTGGTCTGTGTGATGGTTCAGGAGCCAAACGGTCAAAAGAACAACGGCGGCAACGGACACTGGCACGATGTGGTTTACAGCGAAAAGTACGCCTGTAACGACCACCCCGAGGCCTCGCTGTCCGAACTGTCGCCCCGGCTGTTCAGCTTCAACAGTCCCTATGGCGCATGCGGTGAATGCGATGGACTGGGAACGATTCTCGAATTCGACCCCGACCTGATCGTGTCGGACAAAAGCGTGTCGCTGGAGAACGGTGCCATCGAGGCCTGGCGCAAGGGCGGCAAGCGGATGAACATCTATTACAACCGCCTGGTCAAGCGATTCTGCCGCTACTTCAGCATCCGCAAGGCCGATCCGTTCAGCACGATTCCCGCCGCGGTTCGCAAAATCCTGATGTACGGAACCACCGAAAAAGATGTAAAAAAATATGGCCACAGCTTCGAGGGCGTTATCCCCAACCTGGTCCATCGCTGGCAGAACACCACCAGCGAATATGTCAAGGCGCGGCTGCATGGCTATCTTTCCGAATCGCCGTGTAACACCTGCGGCGGCACACGCCTGCGAAAAGAATCCATCGCAGTGACCATTGACGATAAAAGCATCAGCGATGTGACCCGCATGAGCATTGAAGAATCGCACGACTATTTCCAGTCACTCAAGCTGGATGAAGAAAAGACGAAAATCGCCGCCCAGCCGCTCAAGGAGATTCGTGCCCGGCTGGAGTTCATGATGAACGTGGGCCTGGGCTACCTGACGCTGGATCGGGCCAGCCGCACCCTGTCCGGCGGAGAGGCCCAGCGCATCCGCCTGGCCACGCAGGTCGGCAGCGGGCTGGTGGGCTGCTGTTATGTGCTGGACGAACCGACCATCGGCCTGCACCGCCGCGACAACGACCGGCTGATGGAGATCCTGAAAAAACTGCGCGACATCGGCAACACCGTGCTGGTGGTCGAGCATGATGATGATGTCATTGCCGCGGCCGATCATATTATCGATATCGGTCCGGCCGCGGGCGAGCACGGCGGCGAGGTGGTTGTCACCGGGACGTTGGACGAAGTGAAAGAATGCACGCGGTCCATCACCGGCCAGTACATGAGCGGTCAAAAAAGCATCGAGCTGCCTCACACCCGACGCAAAGTGCGCCTGACAAACGCCCTCGAGGTGCGCGGCGCCGAAGCCAATAACCTCAAAACAATCAGCGTGAAGTTTCCGATGGGCGTATTGACCTGTGTCACGGGCGTATCCGGTTCCGGCAAGAGTACGCTGGTTACGGAGATCCTGCTCAAGGGGCTCAAACGCCGGCTGTACAGTTCACGCGAAAAGCCCGGCAAGCATAAAAACATTGTCGGCACCTCACAGATCGACAAGGTCATTGAGATCGACCAGTCGCCCATCGGCCGCACGCCGCGGTCCAACCCGGCGACCTATACCGGTGTATTCGATCTGATCCGGGCGCTGTTTTCGATGACGCGAGAGGCCAAGATACGCGGGTACAAGCCGGGGCGATTCAGCTTTAATGTCAAGGGCGGCCGCTGCGAGCACTGCCAGGGACAGGGGACGAAAAAAATTGAGATGCATTTTCTGCCGGATGTGTTCGTGACTTGCGCCGAGTGCAAGGGCAAACGCTACAATCCCGAGACGCTGCAGATCACTTACAAGGGCAAGAACATCGCCGATGTGCTGGATATGCGGATCGAGGACGCGAAAAAATTCTTCGCCAACTTTCCCAAGATCATCCGGCTCATCAAGGCGCTGTGTGATGTGGGGCTGGGGTATATGACGCTGGGCCAGTCCAGCACGACCCTGTCCGGCGGCGAGGCCCAGCGCGTCAAGCTGGCCTCGGAACTGGGCAAGCCCGGCACCGGCCATACGCTGTATATTCTGGACGAGCCGACGACGGGGCTGCACTTTGCCGACATCCACAACCTGATGAACGTATTGCGGCGGCTGACCGACCTGGGCAATACGATTATCGTGATCGAGCATAACCTGGATGTCATTAAGATGGCCGATTATATTATCGACCTCGGCCCCGAAGGCGGCGACGCCGGCGGTGAGGTCATCGCCAGGGGCACACCCGAAAAGATCGTCAAAAACACCAAAAGCTACACCGCTGGATACCTCAAGGAAAAACTCAAACCCAAAAAGAAGTAAGGAATTTTTCTTCTTTAATCCGCGTGGGCATCTGTCGGCCAGGTTCTTTCCCCAAAGCCCGAAGGGCTTTAACAATGGTAGCCGCGGGTGCAGGCCGAAGGCCGGAACCCGTGGTAACAGAAGCCCCCACCGCCTCCAACCCCGGCGGGGTTGAATATTCGACCCGGTTAGGGTCGTTTGTATTCCGCTTCCCAAACCCCGGGTTGCGGTCGCGGTACTCCCTTCACCCGGGGCTACCCTAATTCAATCCCTGCGGGATTTTCTGTTTTGGCTGTCGTGCAAATTAAAGCAATAAAAAGCTTTAGACATGCGTTGTATATCCATATAATCAGGAGATACAAATTTTTTTACGATTCAGGAGTCAATAAATATGAAAAAAACACATTTCAATCGTCGTGATTTCATGAAAGCGTCCGTTTTGAGTGCGGTCCTGACCCCCGGTGTTCTGGCGATGGGCAACAAGCTCCGCGCCGATGCCGTCACCAAGCCGAATATCGTTTTGATCTATGCCGACGACATCGGCTATGGCGACTTGGGCTGTTATGGTGCCAGTGGGGTCCAGACGCCGAATGTGGATCGGCTGGCCAAAGAGGGTCTCAAATTCACCCGCGGCTATGCATCATCAGCGACCTGCACACCGTCGCGCTATTCGATGCTGACCGGCCAGTACGCCTGGCGCAAAAAGGGCACGGGAATCCTGGCCGGCGATGCGGGGCTGATCATCGACACGGACAAGATGACGCTGCCGTCGATGCTGCAGGATGCCGGCTATACCACCGGCGTGGTCGGCAAGTGGCACCTGGGCCTGGGCGAAGGCAGAGGCAAACTTGACTGGAACGGCGAGATCAAACCGGGGCCGCGGCAAATGGGCTTTGATTATTCGTTCCTGATGCCCGCGACCGGTGACCGTGTGCCGTGTGTCTATACCGAGAACGGCCGGGTGGTGAACCTGGACCCGGACGACCCGATCACCGTCAGCTACGGCAAACCGATCCCGGGCCAGCCGACCGGCCAAACGCACCGCGACACGCTCAAGATGGACTGGAGCCGCGGACACAATCATACCATCGTCAACGGCATCAGCCGCATCGGGCATATGTCCGGCGGCAAAGCGGCCCTCTGGGTGGATGAGGATATGGCTGATACCTTTGTCGAAAAAGGCGCTGCCTTTATCGAGCAGAACAGGAAAAAACCGTTCTTCCTGTATTTCTCCACGCACGATATTCATGTGCCGCGCGTGCCGCACCCGCGCTTCGTCGGCACAACGAACATGGGTCCCCGCGGCGATGCCATCGTCCAGTTCGACTACCAGGTCGGGGCCATCCTCGACAAGCTCGATGAACTGGGACTGACCGAGAATACCTTGGTCGTCCTGTCCAGCGACAACGGCCCGGTACTCAATGATGGGTACAAAGACCAGGCCAAAGAGCGCGTCGGCGATCACAAACCCGCCGGGAACCTTCGCGGCGGCAAGTACAGCATTTACGATGCCGGAACGCGCGAGCCGTTTATCGTTCGCTGGCCAAAGAAGGTTACCCCCGGCACCAGCGATGCATTCGTCAGCCAGGTGGACCTGGCCGCATCGCTGGCGGCCCTGACCGGCCAAACGCTCAAGGCCGAGGATGTGCCGGACAGTGTGAATATGCTGGATGCCCTGCTGGGCAAAGACGGCAAAGGACGCGACCATATCATCGAACACGCCAGACAACTGGCGATCTGTATCGGCGACTGGAAGTATATCGAGCCAAAAGGAAAAACAACTGAACCGCAGTTGTATAATCTGAAAGCCGATGTTGCCGAGACGACCAACCTGGCCGAAAAGCACCCTGAACGCGTCAAAGAACTGGCCGCAAAACTCAAAAAAATCAAAAAAGCCGGCCGGACCAGAGGATTGTAACTCAGTTCAAAACAAGCTATTTAAAATATGCTTTCTGTGGATAAAGTCCACAAAGCACCGTTTTTATCGGAATATTGCTTTGCATCGATACGGCTGTGGTGTATAATGGTACCCGCACCGTAAAGAGAGGGTCGCTTGTCTGAATTACAACTGTTGTTGAAAAGTGAGAGAATCCTATGAATGGGAGACAGTACACAACGGCATTTCCTGTTGGCCTTATCCAAGACCTTCGGTCAATCGCTGTCTGTGCCGACAGTGCGCGGCTATCCAATCGAATCATTTCTGTTAATCAATTCTTTGAAAGGTTTAAAAAATGAGTTTCAACTCCCATAAAGTGGGTAGAAATTGTCACCGCGTCGGTTAAATTTTCATTACGAAGTGACGCAGGTGGCTTGCCCGTGAAAGACATGGGAGGTATACTTGCCCGTGAGATGTGTTTTGGGGAGGTTTCAAAAATTTGACCGTTATTTTATGACCGTTAAGCGGGTTCCATTGGACTCGGGCTGGTTCGGGCCAGCCCTGATCAGGCACAGATAATTGAACGCCAAAAACATAAAATTACCAAACGAACCCATTTGGTAAAATAGGTAAAAAGGCATTGCTGAAACGTGGTGTCCTTGAAAGGTTGCGTTTAACCGTAAAAAACAAGGAATTACCAAACAAACCC
>JBDLJN010000095.1:0-11651 GCA_039714335.1 Planctomycetota bacterium | reverse complement strand
AGGTCCAACCCCAGGTCATGCGCCCGAAACTGGGCCTCCTTGACGTCAATTACCCCCACTTGGTTGTTGTTCTCATCGATCAGGCGGATCGGATTGGTTCGAATCCGCTCGTTAACACGTAAATTTGCTTTGCTAATGGTTCTTCACCTTTCAAATAAATGACCTTAATGGTTTCTATATACCCTCTTAAAAGGATAAATCCAATGATTTATCGGCAATTTTTCCACGAATAATTGATGTTAATTCATCCACTTGGATGGTTTTTGTGTCCTTGCTCTGCCGCATCCGCACGTTGACCAGGCCGGCTTCGGCCTCTTTCGGCCCCACAACCAGCATATACGGAACCTTATCCGCATGGGCCCGCGCGATCTTGGCCCCGACCTTATCATCCGACAGATCGACCGAACACCGCAGATTTTCCGTCTTGAGCGTATCCAGTACGGAATTCGCATAATCGGCGGTCTTTTCACTGATCGGCAACACCCGCACCTGTTCCGGCGCCAGCCAGATCGGAAAATTACCCGCATAATGCTCGATCAGGATACCCATAAACCGCTCCAGCGACCCGAGAATCGCCCGATGGATCATCACCGGCGTCTTTTCGGTATTGTCAGCGGCGGTATAGGCAAGCTCAAACCGCTGGGGCATCGAAAAATCGAGCTGGATCGTCCCCAACTGCCACGACCGGTTCAGACAGTCGCTGATGTGGAAGTCGATCTTTGGACCATAAAACGCCCCGTCGCCCTCGTTGATCTGGTAGTCCATCTGCTTATGCTCCAGCGCGCCCTTCAGTGCGCCAGTCGCCGTCTCCCATATCTCATCCGAGCCGATATGCTTTTCCGGTTTGGTGGACAGTTCCACATGGTAATCCTCAAACCCGAACGCCGCGTACATCTCCTGCACCAGGTTGATCACCCCGACGATCTCGCTTTCGATCTGTTCCGGCGTGCAGAAAATGTGGGCGTCGTCCTGGGTAAACTGCCGCACCCGCACCAGCCCATGCATCATCCCGCTGGCCTCATACCGATGTACCAACCCCAGCTCCGCCGTCCGCATCGGCAGTTCCCGATACGAATGCTTGTTGCTGTTATAGACCAGCAATCCGCCGGGACAGTTCATCGGCTTAACCGCATACTTCACATCATCGACCTCTGTAAAGTACATATTCTCATGGTAGTTGTCCCAGTGGCCGCTTTTGTGCCACAGCGACTCATTCAGCATGATCGGCGTTTTGATCTCTTCGTACCCATAGCGGCGATGCACATCCCGCCAGAAGTCGATAATCCCGTTCCAGACCTGCATGCCCTTTGGATGCAGGAACGCGAACCCGGGGCCTTCTTCATGGAAGCTGAACAGGTCCATCTGCTTGCCGATAAGCCGGTGGTCGCGTTTTTTCGCTTCTTCCAGCCGGTGCAGATGCTCGGCCAGTTCTTTCTTATTTCGCCAGCAGGTACCGTACACCCGCTGCAGCATCTTCTGCGTCGAGTCGCCGTGCCAGTACGCCCCCGCCACCGACATGATCTTGAACCCCTTGGCGTCGATGCTGCCCGTCCGCGGCACATGCGGCCCGCGGCACAGATCCTCAAACACCCCGCTGCCGTGACGGTAAAAGCTCATCACATCGCCGGCGGCGTGTTCGATATTGTCCAGCTTGTACTTCTCGCCGGCCATCTTCAGCACCGCGTCGTCCCGGCTCATCTCGGTCCGCACGAATGGCGTATCTTCTTTGATGATCTCGCGCATCTTCTGTTCGATTGTCTCGAAGTCTTCCGGCCGGATCGGCGTATCCAGATCGATGTCATAGTAAAATCCATCCTGAACCGTCGGGCCATAGACAAGTTGCGTCTTCGGCCAGATCGAGCAGATCGCCTCGGCCATGATATGCCCGCAGCTGTGCCGCATAATTTCAAGACCGAGTTCGTCTTTGGAAGTGATGATGACCACATCGACGGTGCCGGTGATCGGCGTCGACAGGTCACAGAGTTGATCGTTGATTTTCGCCGCGACGGCCACCCGAGCCAGCCCCGGGCCGATCTGAGCTGCCAGATCCGCCACGGTTGACCCGTCAGCGACCTCTAAAATGCTTCCGTCCGGAAGTTTTGCTTGTGCCATAAACTTGTCCAAATCCTCGAAATATCTGTTTTTTCGTCAGAAATACAGTGAATAGTGTAAGAAACCCACCCCCAAATGTCAAGACACCAAATCGAGAATAAAACTGGCAGATCACAGCAGCTCAAAGCAAAATCGCAGGGAGAAAAACAGTGTTTTCAGCGTTTTTAGTGTCAAAAACGCTGTTTTTTCGTGTAGAAGTGTTGCCAAACCGTGCCCAAACGTTGCCAAACTTGTCCAAAACGTTTCCAAACTGCGCCCAAACGACACCAAAGTTGTCCAAAATGGTGCCAGGCTTTTCCTTTTTTTGCCACCCGCCGTCGCTAAAGCTATGGCGGGGCAAGCCGAGGACACAGAGAAAGGAGAGATCAAAAACCCCTCCGGCCTTCGGCCACCTCCCCTTCGCAGGGGAGAGTTTTTGGACGCTGCGTAATCGGGCAGCTTGCGCTGCCGCGCTGTTGTGATTGGGTTTGAATTGGGTTTGTTTTTGGCTGCGCCAGGCTTGAGACTTGAGGCATTAGGCTTGATATTATAAGGAGTTACGGTGGTTTTGCGGATTTGGAAATTGGGTCTGTTTTGCATTTTTTTGTTTAGACGGGATTAACAGGATTTACAAGATAATAAATAACCACGGAACACGCGGAATGACACGGAAATCTATTTTTTAGCGGTTTAAGAAGTTGCTACCAGAGACATAAATGCAATGTATCTTAGCATAGCCTTAGTACGCTCAAACACTCTCCACTTTTTATATCCATTATACAATCTCATGCCAGCCATTTTGGCGACTCCAGTCAGCAATCCGAGCATCGCCACTAAAACTAAAAATTTTCCACTCGGATCAATCCCATTAACAGGATTATTGTGCCCATAGGCGTATTTGTGGGGGGACTGGGGGTTGTGGGTGTTTCCGGCGTAGGGATCGACGCGGTTGAAGGTACCGTTGTTCTGGTTGTAGTATCTGGCTCTTAGTATAGTACTGGCTGAGATTGGCATCGAATTGTTCGCCGGAATAGAGCAATCTGGTATTGGCACCGGCCGCCGCTTTTGATCTGCAGCAGCACGCCATAGCCATATTGACTCAGGCAGGATGCCTGAGCTACCTTGTTTGACCCCGCTGGGGTCGTGGGGTGTTGGGAGGATCATATACCCCGCATTCCGCTTCCTCCTTCGCTAAAGCTTCGGAGGACGAGTCGTTTCATACGGGGCTACCGTTGTTTAAGCCCTTACGGGCTTATGGAGGTTTGCTTTTTTATATCGTGTCGCTTCCGCTCCACGCTTTTGTTCCGACGCTGGAAGCTTCGGCTGCATTGTGCGCTGGATGACTGTCGCGGTCCTGATTTTATGCCCTATCTGTATCTTTTTTTGCCTTTTCTGAGTTAAAATTCCTATTGCAAAAGTTTTGCATCTGGTTATAATGCGTCGTTTCCAGTTCTTGGGAATAGTGATAGTGTACGATTTCTTTAGCCGCAGGGGGTTTGGGCTTTCTGCGGTTTTGTTGGATATTAAAACAAATTCAGGACCCTGGTATTCGAGGAGCCAATTAGAATGGTATCTTTAGCTGACGCACCCGTAAACTTATTTGAAGGCGATCTGCCGAGTTTTGAAGAGATCAAAACGCTGTGGCAGTATGTCAATTCAAGCGAGATCAACCGCAACACCTTCCGCGAGCAGGCCGAAGGCCAGCAAGGCACGGTCAAGGGCATCGCCCTGCTGCTGTGCGGCGAAACGGCCGACGCGGCCAAACAACTGGCCAAAGGCAAAGACAGCGCTGTAAAATCGACGGCGCTGGGTTATGCCCTGCGAACACTGGGCAAGTATGACAAGGCGATCGAGGCGTTTGAATCCGCCGCAAAACAGAGCGACGGCATCGCCGCGGCACTGGAAAAGTGTGAGACATACCGCCTGGCCGGCGACATAAAGGCCTGCGAAAAAGTACTGAAGACATGCAGCAATTTTGAGAATGTCAGCGCTGAATACCATTTCCAAAAGGGCAAGATTCTGGACATCGAGGGCGAATACGACAAGGCGATGGACGAGTATGAGCACGCAATCGACCTGGATAACGGCCACGTCAAGTCGCTGTTTGCCCTGGCGTATTCGTTTGACCTTCGCGGCGACGAGCTGGAAGCAATGCATTACTACCAGGAAGTAACCCAGACGGTTCCGGCTCACGTGAACGCCCTGCTGAATCTGGCCGTGCTGTATGAAGATATCGGCGAGTATGACAAGGCATTGGGCTGTGCGGAAAGCGTTTTGGAATCGCATCCGAATCATGCCAAGGCCCTGCTGTTCTGGAAAGATATTTCCAGCGCCCGCGTGATGATCTATGACGAAGAACATGAAAAACGCCGAGACCGGCAGAATAAGATCCTTGAAATCCCGATCTCTGACTTTGAACTGTCGGTTCGCAGCCGCAATTGCCTCAAGAAGATGAACATTATCACGCTGGGCGACCTGCTGAGAACCACCGAAGCCGAACTGCTCTCTTATAAGAACTTTGGCGAAACGAGTTTGTTCGAGATCAAGAAGATCCTGGATATCAAAGGATTGCGACTGGGGATGGCACTGGAAGATAAAGGCGCGACCAAGCCGATCGATCCGGAGATCGCCAGCCAGGCCAGCCCGGAGATCCTGAACCAGACCATCGAAGAGCTGAAACTTTCCGTGCGGGCACATCGGGCGCTGGAGCGACTCGGCGTAAAGAGCATTCTTGAACTGATCAATAAGACCGAAGCGGAACTGCTGGGCTGCAAGAATTTCGGCGTGACCAGTCTGAATGAAATCAAAGAACGTCTGGAAGGCCTTGGATTGGGTCTTCGTAAACTTGATTAGTGTTATTTAAGCTGCTTGTGTATCCGCTAAGGGAATGAGAATTTACAAGCAAAGCATTGACAGGCCTACAGCGTACCGAACCGGGGTGTTGTGGGCCTGTGTGATATGTATGTTGACGGCGGCAGGATGCCGCCGGCGCCTGGCCGAACCGTCTCCCGGGATTGACAGTCCCGAGCAGACGTGGGTGCGGGTGCTGCTCTTTGGCAATCTAAGAGAGTGCACAATTGCTTCGATAAGCGGTCTTGAAGTTCAGGACGTTGACAGCGGCACGGTGGCGGACTTTCGAAACGGTGAGTCGTTTGCCGTGCGATGTTCGCAGGGCGTGTTGTATGTCGGCGGACATCGGCTCGGACGTAATGTTCTGGTGCGGCCGCATAAACCGCATGTGTTCGAGATCGACGATCAGCAGTACCGCGGGTATCTGCAACTGCGTATGAATGACGACAAGCCGGGGTTTACGGCGATCAATCATGTTCCGCTGGAGTCGTATTTGTTTGGCGTGGTCGGGGCCGAGATGCAAAGCTACTGGGAACCGGAGGCCCTGAAGGCCCAGGCGGTGGCGTCGCGAACATACTGTTTGTACACCAAGGACCGGTTCGGGACTGACCGAACGTGGGATATGACGCGATCGGAATCGACCCAGGTATATGGCGGTCTGAAGGCAGAGACAGCGACGATCCGACAGGTTGTAAAGGATACCGCAGGCCAGATCCTAGTTTGTCCGAATGACCAGGGACGTGAATTGATCTTCCCGACGTTTTACAGCAGTTCCTGCGGCGGACATACGGAAGCGGCGGACAATGTCTTTGGCGGCAAACAGACCGCAGCGCTTGGCGGTGTTGCGTGTCAATATTGCAGGGGGGTGGCCCGCCGCAGCCATTATTACTGGAAAGCAGTGACGTTAAAAATGCCGCAGATCAGTGAGCGATTGCTGAAGCGGTACCCGGCGCTGGAACAAAAGCTTGAAACGGTTACGGACTTTGAAGTCACGAAGCTCGGCCGCAAGGGCCGTGTCATCCGGGTGAAACTGATCGGAAAAAGCGGGAAGACCGATACGGTTCGCGGCGAGGATTTTCGTTTGTCGATCGACCCGACGGGCCGGAAAATACGAAGTACGATCTTCAGCAGTGAGAAAAAAGACGACACGGTGACTTTCCAAAACGGGCTTGGCTTCGGACACGGCGTGGGCTTGTGTCAATGCGGGGCCCAGGGAATGGCGCGAAAAGGCAAAAACTATAACGAGATCCTGGAGCATTATTTTCCCGGCTCGAAGCTGGTGACGATAGAAACGTCGATCGAACCATGAGACCTTACGAACTCATTAAACAGGATACGCACAGCAATGCACGACGCGGCAAGCTGCTAACCGCACACGGTGCGGTTGATACGCCGGTGTTTATGCCGGTAGGCACGCGCGGGTGCGTGAAAGGGATCACGCCGGCCCAGCTTGCGACGACCGGGGCACAGATCGTGCTGGCCAATACGTATCATATGCTGATACGGCCGGGAACGGACGTGGTTGAGTCCTTGGGTGACCTGCACGGATTGATGGGCTGGGACGGGCCGATCCTGACCGACAGCGGCGGCTACCAGGTGTTTTCGCTGAGTACGCTGAACCGTATCGGCGATGACGGCGTGGAATTTGCCAGTCATATTGACGGGGCAAAGATTTACCTGGACCCGACGGTGGCTACGCAGACTCAGAATCGACTCGGTGCGGACATCATCATGTGTTTTGATGAGTGTACGCCGTGGCCGTGTCCGACGGAGCATTTGAAAAAGGCGGTCGAGCGGACGATCCGGTGGGCGAAGCAATGCAAGGACGCCCACACAAACGAAAAACAACTGCTGTTCGGGATCGTTCAGGGCGGCGTTGATACCCAGCTGCGAAGCGAATGTGCACAGGAATTGATACCGATGGATTTTGACGGGTATGCGATCGGCGGGCTGAGCGTGGGCGAAGGCCATGAGCATATGATCCGAACCGTACAGCATACGGCGCCTCTGCTGCCGGAAGGGAAGGCACGTTACCTGATGGGTGTGGGGATGCCGGTGGATATCGTTGAATCCGTGCGGGCGGGTGTGGATATGTTCGACTGTGTGCTGCCGACGCGGAACGGGCGAAATGCTTACGCCTTTACGAATGACGGGCCGCTGCGGCTGCGGAACAGTCAGCATGTGACGGATACCGAGCCGATCGAGGCAGACTGTGAGTGTTATGCGTGTCAGAACTTTGGCAAGGGAACGCTCCGGCACTTTTTTAATGTGGGCGAGATGCTGGGCCCGATCCTGGTGTCGATCCATAATTTGACGTATTATCAAAAACTGATGAAAACCATTCGGTCGCAGATCGAGAACGGAACGTTCAATGACTGGGCCGATGCATTTTGTGCAAAACATAAGAACGAGACTTGAGGCCTGAGGCCGGAGACTTGAAAAAGCAGAACCACGAATAGACACGAATTAAATTTTTAAGAATCAGGAGAATGGAATGAACAATATCTGGATATTAGCACAAGCAACGGAAACCGGCGGCGGTGAAGGTGAAATGATCGGCATGGAAGAAGCGACCGGTACGGAAACTGCTGTCACGACGGCGGATGGTACAAACGGCGGCGAACCGGAAACTCCAGCACAGAAAACACCGCAAAAACCCAATCCCATGCTCTTTGTTATGTTTGCGCTGTTGGCTGTTTATATGTTTTTTATTATGTTCCGCGGACCGAAGAAGAAACAGCAGGAGCATCAGAAGATGGTGTCGTCGCTGTCGAAGAACGACCGCGTGCGGACCATCGGCGGCATCTTTGGAACCGTGCTGGATGTTCGGGACGACGAGATCGTGCTGAAAGTCGATGAAGCCACCAACACCAAAATGCGTGTCAGCCCGCAGGCGATCGCCGCGGTCCTGTCGGATAAGGCCGAAAAGTAAGCCGAGTTATTGTAAGAAATCCAAACGAAGAAACGCTACTTTAATTTTCAGGAATTGGTTATGGATAAGAATTTGATCTGGAAGAGTTTATTAATCGTCGTTATTGTTGGCCTGATCGGGGTGAATATGTTCCCGCTGGAGGAGAAACTCAAGGGGGGACAGGACCTGGTGGGCGGCACCAGTATGATCTATGAGATCGACACCACGGGCCTGAAAGCCAGTGAACGAAAGGGTCTGGCACAGAATATGATCCCGATCCTTTTGAAACGAATCGACCCGACGCATGTGGCCAACATCGTGATGCGTCCGCAGGGCGATTCCCGCATCGAAATCCAACTGCCGCTGGCCAGCCTGGAGACCCGGAATAAACGGCAGGCCTATGAAAACGCCCTGCTAAAATTGGAAGCGGAAAACATTAATCTGCTGAAGATCCGCCAGTCCCTGGCGCTTAGTCCCGATGACCGGACGGCAGCATTTGAAACTTATGCCGGCGACAGCGAAGAACGGCGGGAGATCCTGACTGCACTGGCTGAAGCATATGACCAGCGCAAACAGGCACAAACCCAGCGTGATTCGCTGGCGGACGAAATGGACAGTGTCAAGTTGGCGATGGATGCGGCGGGGCTGGAATTTGATGCGCTGAAGTACAACATTAATACCTGGGCCGGACAGGAAAAAGACAAACAAAAAGAAAGTATCGAGACATACGTTAAGAACAACATTTCTGAAGACGCTGTCGTTGAGGATGAACTCAGCAAAAAGCAGCTCCGAGCCGTCAGACTGATCAATGAATATCTCGAACTCTATAACAGGTGGGTCCCGGTCACTGACGACCTGACGAAGCCGGAAGAGGGATTGAACGCAAAGTGGGACGCTGCCATCAAAGATTTGACCCAGTTGAATCTGAACATTGACCTGGTTCGCGAAGTGCTGGAACTGCCGGTAAAATCGACGGCCCGCCAGGAAAAGCTCGATGGTTTCAAGAAGAAATTTCCCACCCGTACCGCGCTGATCAACGCCGCTGTGGCGGCCTATGATGAATATCGTGTCGTCGGCGGGCGACTGGATGATCCGGAAGACGTTAAGCGGATGCTAAAGGGGTCGGGTGTTTTGGACTTCCGTATTCTGCCGACAACAGAGGACGGCAATGCGGCGGAACTCCAGGCCAAAGTTGCCGAATTGGAAGAAAAGGGACCGAAAGCAGCTTCTCACGGCCGCTATATCTGGTGCGAAATCGAGGATCCGACCACCTTCAACACTCCTGGAATCATCGGTGCTTTCGGTGAGGAGACGTATATTCTGTGCAGCGATCAAATGAACGAAAAAATGCTGCACGACGGCGACAAAAAATGGAAATTGAAAAAGGCGTATCCGACCCAGGACAATCAGGGTCGACGCGCCATCGGGTTTACGTTTGATGATGTCGCCGCAAATAAGTTCTTCAACGTAACCAGTAATAACATTGGAAAACCGCTGTGTATTCTGCTGGATAATCAGGCAATTTCAGCGCCGAATATTGAGAGTGCCATTCGTTCGTCCGGCATTATCACCGGTTCGTACACACAGACGGAAATTTCCGACATGGTCAACAAGCTCAATGCCGGTTCGTTTCCGGCTCGTTTGAGCGAGGTGCCGATCTCTGAAAAGACGATCAGCGCGACCATCGGTAAGGATAACCGAAAAGCCGGTATCGAGGCGGGACTGTACGGAATGGCGGCTGTCGTGGTGTTCATGCTGCTGTATTATCTACTGAGCGGGGCCATCGCGGACGTAGCGCTGCTACTGAACATCCTGCTGGTACTGGGGACGATGGCGCTTCTGCAAGCGACGTTCACCCTGCCCGGTATCGCGGGTCTGATCCTGACGATCGGTATGAGTGTGGACGCGAATGTACTGATCTTTGAGCGTATCCGTGAAGAACAGAACCGTGGCTCGACCCTGAAATCGGCCATTGCCAATGGTTACTCCAGGGCGTTTCGAACCATTTTTGACGCGAACATTACCACGTTCGGCGTCGCGGCGATTCTCTATATGGCGGCTTCGGAAGAGGTCAAGGGATTTGCCATTGTGCTGATGCTGGGTATTGCTTCGAGTATGTTCACCTCCCTGTTTGTTACCCGTGTGCTGTTTGACTGGCTGACCAGCAGTCGACTGCTGACGAACAAACTGCCGATGCCGTGGGAGATCGCCAAGGATTCCAAGATCAACTGGATGGCATTGCGGCCGATGTTCCTGCTGATCTCGGGCGTTCTGATCATCGGCGGATTAACGATCTTCTTTACACGCGACAACACCGAGACCAGCAAGTATGACATTGAATTCATCGGCGGTACGAGTGTTGAGATCGAGTTTAACAGCGGCTCACCCTATGAAAATAACATCACCAAAGTTCGCGACGATATTAAACTCAGCCCTGTCAAGGTTTATGAAGTCGGGGATACGGGACGAAAGTTTGAAATCAGCACGACACTGACGAACAAAACGACCGCCCTGCTGGCATTTAATGCCGCCGGCAACACGCCGGAAACGATATTGGAGATGATCAGCAAAGCTTCCGAGGAATCGGGGCAGATTCTGTCAAACCTGAACGTGGTTCCCGTTGAGGGGTATACGTTTGCGGTTTCGACCAGCCGGGTGAACGCTTCGCTGGTCGAAGAAGTTCTGACGGCGGCGGTCGGAGAGGCGGCTGTTGTTTCGGACGTTCAGGTACAGGAAGTCGTCAGTAATGCCGTGCGGGAGTCCTTTGAGGGCTTCCTGGCGATTCGTGAGAACCTTGGGCTGACGGTTGTTTCAGAAGAGCAGATCAAAGTTGACTCCGAAGAAGCGGCTTTGTTAGCGGACTACCTCGGCGGCGTCAAGCTGACGTGTGAACTGGAACGTGAGATCGAAGCCGCTGACCTTGAGGGGCGTTTGCGTGACTTGCGGTTTAAGCCGGACATGCAGGACCTTGAATGGTATCGACACCAGATCCTGAAAAGCGATCTGACCAGACCGGAAGCCGACGAGAAACTGGCCGGCTTTATCTATGTCAGCGCTCATCCGGAGGCGGGATACCGTGATCTGGACACGACTGAGTGGAAAAACTTTGTTAAGAATGAAAAAGAAAAACTCACCGGCGCTGCTACGCTGGAGACCTCGCTGTCGCGTGTTACACAGATCGATCCGTCGATCGGCTCTCAGGCCAAGCAGCGGGCGCTGGTTGCCATCGTGCTGTCGCTGATCGCCATCGTCGGTTATATCTGGGTGCGGTTCGGTACGGCCCGCTACGGTTTCGCGGCCATCGCAGCGCTGGTGCATGACGTGTGCATTACGCTGGGCATCGTAACGGCGTGTACATACGTCGCCGGAACATCGCTGGGCAACGCCTTGGGGATTCAGGACTTCAAGATCAACCTGGAAATGGTGGCGGCCTTCTTGACGATCATCGGTTATTCGCTGAACGATACGATCGTTGTGTTTGACCGGATCCGTGAAAATCGCGGCAAGCTGAGCATCCTGACTCCGGAGATGATCTCCAAGAGCATCAACCAGACGCTGTCACGGACGCTGCTGACCTCGTTCACGACGTTTTTGGTCGTGCTGGTGATGTACATCTGGGGCGGAACGGGCCTGCGTGGATTTACGTTCGCATTGCTGGTGGGTATTGTTGTGGGTACCTATTCGTCCATCGCGATCGCGGCTCCGATCCTTCTGCTGGGTCAATCCAAAGGAAGCAAGAAATAACGGATACATTTACTCGCATTTCAAAAGCCGGGCCTGATTCATTGGGCCTGGCTTT
>JBDLJN010000094.1:0-11715 GCA_039714335.1 Planctomycetota bacterium | reverse complement strand
GTGATACAGCACCGCCGTCTTCAGCCCGCTGAACGAAAAATCCAGCGACTCCTTATCCTCCATCATCGATCGCGGAAAACGGATCGCTTTCAGGTTGCCTTCTTTGGCGATTCTTTCAATATTCGGCCCGCCCGGATACGGCAACCCCAGAATCGTCGCCACCTTGTCGAACGCCTCCCCCGCAGCATCATCAATCGTCCTGCCGATCAGATGCAGATCGATCGCCGACTCGGCATCGTACAGATTCGTATGTCCGCCGGACACGATCAGCGCCACCGCAGGCAGTTCGATGGATTCGGCCTCCAGCAATGCCGACTGCAAGTGCGCATGGACATGATTCACCGCCACCAACGGCTTGCCGGTTGAAAACGCCAATGTCTTGGCCGCCGTCACCCCCACCATCAGCGCGATAGACAGGCCCGGCTGATTGGCAATGGCAATGGCATCAACCTGATCGAGCGTAATGCCCGCCTGTGAAACGGCCTCCGAAACAATCGGCAGAATATTCTCCACATGCGCCCGCGAAGCGATCTCCGGCACCACCCCGCCGTACTTCTCATGAAGATCCGTCTGAGACGCAACAACAGACGATTTCACTTCAGTGCCATTAACGACCACCGCCGCGGCTGTCTCGTCGCAGCTGGTCTCGATACCCAAAATATGTATGCTCTGTTGTGCCAAAAAAATCTCCCAAATCTCATCTCTTTACGGCGTAAGCTTATCCTGAATAGAATAACCTGTCAACTTAATAGATATTGCCCGGCTGGGAGTTCACTTCTTGACCAATATCCATTTTTCGGTTAATATCCTCTTGAAATCTTAGAATTACAAAGGCAAAGCAAGCTTATGACGCAACCAAAAGATATGGACAGCACCGATTTTGAGTTTATAGAGGATGACACCCAACTCAAGCGCCTGACCGGCCATCTCAAATCTGCCTCTGTCGTCGCTCTGGATACCGAAGCGGACAGTTTTCATCATTATCGCCCCAAGGTCTGCCTGATTCAGGTTAGTTTCGGCGGAAAAACCTATGTTGTTGACCCGCTTGCTCCGATCAAAATCGCCTCATTCCTGAAAGAATTGTCGCAAAAAGAACTCATTATTCACGATGCCGGCTACGATCTGCGGATGCTCAAAGCCGATTTTGGCTTTCGTCCAAAAAATGGGGTTTTCGATACAATGCTGGCCGCGGCCCTGTCGGGTTTGCCAAATGTGGGATTGTCCGCCCTGCTGGAACAGGTGCTGGGAATGAAAGTGGCCAAACACAACCAACGGGCCGATTGGTCCAAGCGCCCTCTGCCGGAACATCTTCTGAAGTATGCCGCCGAAGACACCGCCTTTTTAAAGCAAATCAAAAAATACCTAAAAGTAAAGCTGAAAGCTCTGGGCCGCTCGAGCTGGCACACGGAATCCTGCCAACAAGCGGTCGCAGCAGCATATATCGCCAAAGAACCCGCCGACCCGGATAATGAATGGCGCATTAAGGGTACGGGCACACTGTCGTTTAAGGAAATGGCCTTTGTCCGCGAGTTGTGGTATTGGCGCGAGGCCGTCGCCGAAAAGACGAACATCGCCCCGTTCATGATCTGCCGCAATGCGGACATCATCAAACTGGCTGATTGGGCGGCCAAACGAAAAAAAACGATTGATTCGGTCCGCCATTTTCCGGTCCGCTGTCACAGCAGCAACCAAAAAACGCTTTTGACCGCTCTGCAGGCCGCACAGAAACTGCCTAAAGAACAGTGGCCCGGCCTGCGAAAGTCCGATCCGTCCAGACGTCTCTCAAAAACGATCCGAAATACCGTTAACACACTGAAAGCCGAATGTGAAAAGATCGCCGCTGAACTGCAACTGGACATGCAGTGGATCGCCTCCCGTGCAGCCCTGACACAAATCGTCCTCAACAATGCGGCAACACCCGAACAAATTCAAAAGAATAAAATCCTCCTCAACTGGCAGGCCAACCTCATCCGGCCTGCAATTGAAAAGGTTCTGACAGAAGATCCCTAGCGTTTACTCCTCTACAGATTGCTCTTTGATCCAAAAACATGCTTCACAAGGATTAATCCCTGCTTTGTGATGCTCTTGCAGATATGAGGAAAGCTAAACCGCAACGGGGTTTGGATTGCCGGTTTGAAATCGGGACAAACGGGTGTGTCAAACGTATCGCCCACAACATCTACAGGAGCGGTCATTGCCCCGGAGGCCATTTTTCCCGCCGCAGTCAACAGCGGCAAATCGCCCGCATTAAATCCGACCAAATCGCAGCACACGCGCTCACATGCCGCCGGGTTCGTCCCGGCAATCAAATAGCCGACCTCCCGCGGGTTGCCGTTGATCGGCCCCTGCCCTTCCATCCCGACGATCCCGTCAATGATATTTAATGCAGGAGCCAGTTTTCGATAAATTCCAACAATCATCCGGCAGAACGGCTCATACTCCTTCCCTCGCGCGAAATGCCAATACGCCTTTTCCTTGCCCGCCAGCCCGCACACACAGCCGTACATGTTCTTAAACGCGAAAGTCGCCCCAAGTTGCTGATGGGCCTTGAGTTTGGGAACATTGAAGATCACATCGGCCTCCAGTGCCATCCGGCTGATGCCCACTTTGGCCCCCTCGATGCTCATCCGAACCGGCTGATTCAAATTGACAATCTCAGCCCCGAGGTCGATCAGCCGCCGGTCTATCCCCAAAGCATTCAGGCAGCCAGCCGTCGTGCTCCATGCCGGCGAATCTCCCACCAGAGGAACGGCTCCCGCTTCTTTAACAATTCGCGCCACTGCAAAGATAACTTCAGGATGCGTCTGAGCCGGAACATCCGGCCCTTTCGGAACAATCAGATTCGGCTTGATCAGAACTCGCTGCCCGGACCGGACAAAGCGGTCAAGGCCCCCCAGCAATTCAAACTGCCTACAAACGGCAGAATAGACTTCTTGCGAATCATATGATCTGCATCGCTGTACGGCAACAACAGGCTTTTCCGATAACTCCATTATTGCCCCATAGAATCACAGAGAATGAGAAAAAATTGTATTTTAGGTCTTCGGCCGGGAAGGAAAAACAACAGCTTGTCCAGTGTAAGTTGGTCAGATGCCATCCGAGTCGGCCCCAGCAAAATAAACCCCCGTTCTTCGACACGCGCCAGCACTTGTCCAACAGAGATGGGCTGATAATCAACTGGCTCTATTCCCATCCGCAAACGTATATCCTCAACACCTGGCTGCCAATAGGCCGGATACAGTTCAATAAGAGCCTTCCTGTGTAATCTCGGATCGGGGTTGACCGACATGACCCAGCCCAAAAAACCCGGCCCAAGTGCCATTGTTGTTGAGTTGTTTGCGGACTTGGCATAATAAATCGTCTCTGTACCCTGCAAAAAGACACGAAAGATGGGCTCTATATCACCCGGCGGTGACATGAGGCGTACCTGGGCAATACGAACCGCATCTATCCCGGCAATCTCTCGAATAATTTTCTGGCCTTCATCAAAAGAACCTGTGCCAACAAAGAAGCCATTCGCTTCAAACGCACCCTTATTGGCAGTACGGACATCATTAAGGGATAAATGGGCAAATACCTCCTGCAATTCATCGACAGAGTCAGGAGAAATGGCATAAGTTATTATCCTGTATTTTACCAGAAAATCGGTGTTAATTTTCTTTTGCGATGTATCTTGAAGATCAGAGAGTGTCAGACCGTCCAATGAGGAGGCTTTTTTTGCCAGAGATGCATCCGGTTGAGACACTTCGCACCCCGCGATGACCCACAGCCAGCAAAGCAAACATAGAAATAAGAGGTTGTCTTTCATAGAAGTCCGATTTTACAAGCCCTTACGGCTATGTCAACACCTACACGTCTCAAAAAAGAGAGGAATAAGAAGCGGCTTCAAACACGAAATGTAGGAGAATCGCAAAACTCCAGGGCCACAATTTTTTCGGATGATTCTTCGTTATCCTGATGATTGCCCGAACGAACCACACGGGCATAACTTGAAAAACTGCCGCCGAAGTCCAGCAACCCTTCTGTAGGAGGAACCGACATCTCAACACTAAGCAACTCGCCGTGCTTAAGGTCATCGGCTTTCATTTCGACAAGTATCCCGCCGGGACTGACATTGACTGTTTTGCCGGGAATTAATTTGCCGCCGGAAAGGCCAACCCGCTGACAAAAAATCGTTAATTTTAGCGGTAATCTTTTGTGTACTCTTCTATCTTCCTGCATTCTTTTAATGCCTCCTTGCGAAAATATGCGATTACACAATTCCGTATTAGAGATAAGTGCAACTTACATTCCATTTTCTCTGCTAAATCATCTCTCTAAATAATCAAATAACTAAAAGTCCGGCGAATAGCATCACTTATATTAACAACATTGTTGAGTTTTTTATATTTTAATTATCGGCATTTTAGCGATTGTTGATAAAAATAAACACCATTTTCACAGATTATCCGGATCGCTCACCAAAAACCATAGTATGCCCTACAGTGCCTATCCAGCATTATTAATACCAACGCTAATCACTACATGATTAGACGATTATAATGTATATTTGTACTCAAAATGTCGCTTTTTGTAAACATCCACTTGACCATGAAGGACAAAAATGGTTTAATGTTTATATAAATAAACAACAGAGGCCTCTTTAATGTTCACATAAAACATCAGCCTGTGAAATATGATTACAAATAAGCTGCTCCAATTTGACGATTTATGTAAATCTATTGCTAATTCATTGCAACTCGGCTTTATCTCTTTTGACCCAGCGATGCAGATTGTAGATTTTACGCCATTAGCAGAGGGCCTGGTTTGCCTTGAATCAACAATCGACCAAACAATTGCTCGCGGCACCGATATCAGTATCTGGAAAAACTGGGAGGAACTGATCGGGTCCGCACTCCAAACCAAGCAGAGATCTGAATTCAGTGCCGTAAAATACAACCATAACAATCACCAGAGATTGCTGAATATCACGTGCATCCCGATCCTGGACCTGACATCCAATACGGTTATTGGCGGAGCGGTCGCTTTATATGACATTACTGAGAAACTGGATATTGAACAGGAACTGGCCCATGCTGAGCGATTGATCGCCATTGGTAAAGTAGCAGGAAAAGTCGCCCATGAACTTAATAACCCTCTGGATGGAATTCTGCGATACGTCAATTTAAGTTTGCGAACAATCGAAAATAACCATCACGAAAAAGCTACAGACTATCTTCTGCATTGCCGCGAAGGACTGCAACGAATGGCCCAGATCATTACCGAATTGCTGGATTTTTCACGCAGTACACATCTGGCGTTTGAGACATGCGCTATTGACAAACTCCTCGAAGATGCCTTGCGGGCACTGGAATATTCATTGCGCAATATCGATGTTCAATGGATCCGCGACCATACCGACCCCATTCCTCATTTGAAAAGTGAGTCGCTGTTCCAGGTCTTCTGCAATCTGATAAAAAATGCCGCAGATGCAATGCAGGGACAGGGACGATTGAGGATTACCATACGACAGGTTGAGAATGAATGGCAAATAGAATTTCTTGATACCGGTCCCGGTTTTCAACCCGACACGATCGATGACATGTTCAAGCCCTTCTATACCACCAAACCCCATGGGCGAGGTACGGGTCTGGGGCTTTCCATCTGCCGGGACATACTCGCCAAGTTCGACGGGCGTATCACCGCCCAAAATGCCCCGGAAGGCGGCGGACTTTTCACCGTATATCTTCCCCAACACAACCTAAACTCCAACAGGAGCTGACAATGGCCAGGTTTAACATTCTTATCGTGGATGATGATCGGATTATTTTAGACTCTTTGTGCGAGTTCCTCAGTATTGAGGGCTATGATACCTCCGGCGCCTCCAGCGTTTCTGAGGCCAAGCAAAAGCTAAGCGAACAATCATTTGCCCTGGTCATTACCGACGTAAACATGCCGGACGGAGATGGATTCGAGATTCTTGATCTGATTCGAGAAAACTTTCCCCGCACAGTTGTCCTGCTGATCACCGGATACGGAACGATCGAAAGTGCTGTTGAAGCCATCAAAAAAGGTGCCTATGACTATCTGACAAAACCGATCGTCGACGATGATCTTTTATTAGCCGTAGAACGTGCAGGCCGTCAACAACTTCTCATGAACGAAAACCAGCAGCTTCGCCAAGAGATTGAAAACAAGTTCAGCCTAAACAACGTAATTAGTCAGGACTACAAGATGTCTCGTATTTTCGACTTAATCAAAGCCGTTGCAGACAGCAAGACAACCATCCTGATGACAGGCCCGTCCGGCACAGGCAAGAGTCTGCTTGCAAAGGCGATTCATTACTGCTCAGCCCGTCGCGACAAAGCGTTTGTTGAAGTCAGTTGTGGAGCATTGCCTGAAACACTTCTCGAAAGTGAATTATTCGGGCACATCAAAGGCGCTTTTACCGGAGCAATCAATGAAAAAGAAGGTAAATTCCTGGCCGCCAATGGCGGAACAATCTTTCTGGATGAGATATCAACTGCTTCAGCGGCAATGCAGATTAAGTTGCTGCGCGTCCTGCAGGACCGCCAATTCGAACCCGTTGGCAGCAACCAGACAATTACCACTGACATCCGTGTAATTCTCGCAACCAACCAGGATTTGGCTGAACAGGTCAAGCAGGGACATTTCCGTGAAGATCTTTATTACCGAATCAATGTTGTTGCCGTTGAATTGCCGTCTCTGGCTAAGCGAATCGGTGATGTGCCCTTATTGGCTGATCATTTTATCCAGCAGTTCTGCAAGAGCCAAAACCGCACAAAATCGGGGCTGACTGAGCAGGCCTTACAGTGCCTTCAGAACTACTCATGGCCGGGTAACGTACGCGAACTGGAAAATGTCATCGAACGAGCAGTACTTTTAAGCAAAGGGCCATTGATCGATATAAGCGATCTTCCGCCCGTGGTTATCCAGAATTGTCAAAATGTAAATAATACGAATTATAGTAATCAAAGTCTTAAAATGGCTTTAGCGGGTCCTGAACGTGCAATTATTCGTGCTGCTCTGGAAACGAATAACTGGAACCGGCAGGACACAGCAAAATCGCTGGACATCAATCGAACCACACTCTACAAAAAAATGAAGCGATACGGGCTTGAGGACGAGGCCCGGCAACGGGGCATATAATCTCCCTTCAACTGAGCTCAATCACCGGGGGACGACAGCATCTCTCCGCGACAAAATGTTTTGTATATTTTAAGGGGTAGGTGCCCTTAATATACGCAGAGAAACAAACAACTTCTCTCGAATATCTCATGTTTTCAATCGAATCAGATGGGCTGCAGAAATGCGTATAGAAAGAGATTCAAGTGTGAAACCTCGTTTCGCCAGATCCGAGCCGGATTGCCCATCTCCGGCTCGGATTCTTCTATTATTTCCGGAAGCGTAAACAATAGCCCCATTTTAACAAGGTGATGTTGGTAAAAAATAAACATGGATAACAGTGTTCATTTTTTGCAACATTGACAAATTAAAATCAATATATCAGTGCATAAGCCCTATAAAAATCACATTTTCTCAGTTACCAAAGAATCCTATGTGTTTTTTTTGAAACATCCGTCAACAATCTACTCGACTGAATAATTCATATTTGAAATTCTATTGATGCCATAACCTTATATAAAAAAAATAGTTAGAGCTGGCTTGCTACCGATTAAGACCCCCTCTTCTGTAATGGCACAGACATTGCTGTTAAACATAGTATATCTCTCTAATTAAGAGAACAAAAAAGACAAATATACCGCGTGAAAGCGGAAGAGGGTGATGTTGGGGCTGGGCCTTTCAGAGAGCCAGCCCTTTTTTTTTGCGCTTATTTTTCATTTCTCAGTCTATAATTTTTGAAAATTTTGTCTATAATTGAAATCCATGACTGAAACATTGTATAGAATTATTGATGCGAATTATAATCGTGCCCGCGAAGCTTTCCGGGTCATGGAAGAATATTGTCGATTTGAGCTAAATAACACGCAACTCTCCAGCCAAGCCAAACAACACAGGCACGAACTGTGCGATGTTCTCAATGCGATTAGCCAGGAGAAATTATTATCAAATCGTGATACTGATGGAGACGTTGGAAGAGAACTGAAAGTCGAACGCCAACTCCAAAGAAAATCCCTTGAAGACTGCTTCACTGCTGCGGCCAAACGTGCCAGCGAGGCCCTGCGGGCATTGGCCGAAACAACACAGGCTCTTGACCCTGCTATTGCCGCCTCAATGGAGAAACTCCGCTTCAAGAGTTATTCATTGGAAAAAAATGCGGTACTTTATGCCTGTTCGAAGCGGAAATTTGAAGCTGTCCGTCTGTATATCCTGATAAACGCAACCGCACAGGCAGATGAGCGGAAAGTACTGGATCTGGCAAAAGTCTGTGTTGATAACGCTGCGGATTGTCTGCAACTGCGGGCGAAAGACTGCTGCGACTCATCGCTGTTGCACCTGGCACAAAAATTCACCTCCCTGTGCAAAGAGGCAGGTGTTGTCAGCATCATCAACGACCGGGTCGACATCGCCGTACTCTCGGATGCAGATGGCGTACATCTCGGGCAGGACGAGATACCCGTTGCTTGCGCAAGACAACTCGCCAGGCGCCCTCTTGTCGTCGGCGTAAGCACACACAATTTGAATGAACTTCAACACGCGATTGATTCCGGTTGTGATTACGTCGGTATCGGCCCTGCATTTGCCAGCCCAACGAAACCTCTCCTGGAAATCGCTGGCACTGACTACCTTCAGCAGGCAATTCCCATTCTTGAAAAAGCCGGGATGTCCCACGTTGCTATTGGCGGAATTAATACGAGCAACATTCCAGAATTGCTGCAAATCGGGGTCAGGACGGTTGCGGTCAGTGCGGCTATTGAGAACTCGAAAAATCCGGCAGGTACCTGCAAGACCTTAAAAAACATACTTTTAAGCTCCTCATAACGGACTTATCGACAAAGTTTTCACCAAGATGTACACAAATCCAACAGCGTATCTCCATGCAGAAACAATATTTCAGGAATTCTTGCATACACCAGCCAGTTTGTAGATATCTCCCGAATGCTCCAGTTTCCTTTTTTGTAACCCCATTTAATTCAACGGGTTAAAGGGATAATATTTGAGCTCAGAAAAAAAAGCACAACTGACACTTACAATAAACGGACAATACAGGTTCTGTATATGACATCTTCAGTCTAAACAGTCCCCAAAACATAAGTTCTTAACGAGTTATCAACAGCGCTGTACAAGAGTTTCGGTCCCTGTTGGATTTCACCCAGTAATAGCAAAATCGTGTCAAAAAAAGTGTAATTTTAGTGTTATAAGATCTCGTCTTTCTCTATAATTTGAACTCCATTTGGGACGATAGCGATTATTTACCCTGTAATATGATTTTTAGGAGACGAAAAGATATGTCGAGCCGCTTCAAAGATTGCTTAAACAAAGGACAATTCGCGGTTACCGCTGAACTAACCGGGGGGCCGGGATATAATTTTTCTCCTATCGAGAAATTCCTGTCCGCTCATCAGGAAAATAAAGCATCCGTTCCCGTCGGCTTTAATTTGGTCGGGATCACCGTTCCTCAAAACCCCGGAGGCGTTGCCAATATCGACCCCTCGGATGTGCTGGCAGTAATTGAAAATAAAAATCTTCTCAGTAATTTGGAGTACATTCCGCACCTAAGCTGCAAAGACAACAATGTTGACAGCCTGATCAGCACCCTTGTGGGATATCGACAGCGTGGTGTTGAATCCGTTCTGGCCCTGACCGGTGATAAACCGATTACCGCCCAAGGCGTCTTTGAGGTGGAAAGCGTCGGGCTTTTGTCGCTGGTCGGCAAATTAAACCATCAATCCATCACCAAAGCCAGGCCCGACCAGTTGGATCAGATCCGCCAATTCTTCGCCGGAGCCGCCGTGTCGCCTTTTAAGTACACCGAAGCATCACAAATGCAGCAGTACTACAAGATGGAAAAGAAGGTTGCCGAAGGAGCACAATTCTTAATCACTCAAGTTGGTTGGGACTGGAAAAAATCGCTGGAGCTAAAGCGGTATTGTGAAAATAACAACATTAATACCCCACTCATTGGAAATGTTTACTGGTTAACGACGAAGACGCCCGCTCCGCGGCTGATGCATGATATTAAGTTGCCGGGCTGTTTTGTCAGCGATGATCTGCTGGCCAAATTACAATCTGAAAGCGTGGACGAGCATATCGAGCGGGCCGCCCAGCAGGTTGCGATGTACAAATCGATGGGCTATGCGGGCGTTGATGTCGGCGGCGTCCACGATTACAATATATTCCTGAAAATACTGAATCGGGCCGCCGAAATCGGTGATAGCTGGCAGCAGTACAAAGACAATCTTTACTGGCCGGCGGAAAAGGCCTTCTATCTCTACAATGACGCAGACAAACAGATAACGCTTTCAAGGCCGAAACGCAAATTCAACGAGCGATTCTTTGACTTCATGCACCGGGCCATCCTGGATGCGGATTATAAAGGGTTTCATTGTTTCAAATGGGTCCTGAAGCTGTTTCGTGCTAATAAAGAAAACGGATTCACCTACAAGGCATTTAACGCCATTGAGAAGAGTTTTAAATACTGTGCATTTGAGTGTGCCGAATGCGGCGACTGCTACCTGCCGGAAAACTTTGGCTATTGTACAATCGGCGGCTGTGAAAAAGGGATGGATAACGCACCGTGCGGCGACTCTACCGTTGACGGCTACTGCGGCAACAACCTGGAACGGCTCTGCATCGGCGAACGGATTTATAATTCGGCGGCGGCTAAATCCGGCGGACGTGAAAAACTGCGAAAAATGCTCAACAAGCCGCGGATTCCATCGCTGGAACATACAAGTTCGATTGTGAACTACTTATTTGGAAAGGATCATACGATGACAACACCGCTGATCGGGATCGGCGAATCGATTCACGCTTCAATCCCCAAAACCGGTAAAATAATGACAGAACTGCATGACCTGGGAGCAGACGCCTATACAAAAGAAAGCGGGTCCCTGAATTATATCTGCGCACTGATCGAAGATCAGGCCGCTGAAGACGCCGCTTACATTGCGGTCAATCTGGACGCCTTTGGTGAGAGCAATCCGCAGCAGGCCGTCGAGATGATGGTCGAGTATACCAAGCTTGTTCGCAAATGGAGCAAAGGCGTGCCGATCTGTATCGACAGCAGTGATGACAATGTCCTCATTGCAGGGTTAAAAGAATGGTACAATACCGACGAAGCCGTTAAGCTGCCCCTGATCAATTCGATCAAGACGCACACCACAGACAAAATGATGGCGTTGAAAAAGACTTATGACTTCTCGTTTATCGGCCTGCTGGTCAGTGAGGACAAACCGACCGGCCCCGGCGGCTCGCACTCGGTGGATGAATTGTTTGCCCTGGCAAAGGAAATCTTTGATAAAGCGATGCAATATGGATTTAAGCCCGAAGAGATCTTCTTCGACTCGACCGTATTCCCGATCGCCATCGATATGCCGATGGAACCGGGCGTGCCGGGCTACACCTATCGGGCCTTTGAAACCATTAAGAAAATTAAGACTGATTCACAGATGAAAAATTGCCATTGTTCGCTGGGCCTCAGTAATTCCTGCCGGGACCTGCCCGGGCGGCGGATCGGCATTGCCAGGGCATATACCGCCAAGGCAATGGAATACGGGCTGGACGCCGGCATCGTCAATGTCGCCCACCGCT
>JBDLJN010000093.1:0-11767 GCA_039714335.1 Planctomycetota bacterium | reverse complement strand
CTTACCGCACCGTTTCACCCTTACCTGTGCCCCGAAGGGCCATCGGCGGACTGTTCTCTGTGGCACTTTCCCGCGGGTCGCCCCGGGTGGTCGTTAGCGGCCACCGTTGCCCTGCCCTGCTCGGACTTTCCTCCGGATGTCTTTCAACCCGGCGACCGCCCGACCCACTCACGTCCTATTGTACCCGTTTCTCAGATTTTTTCACGAATAATCCCGGCGGGATTCACTTGACTGGGCACCGTCCCCGTCTTACAATCCGAAGGTGAAATGGAGATTAACCGGGAAGAAAACCATGACCAAAATAACAAATACCCAAAACCGTATCCCATTTTATGTGCTCATACTGTTCCTACTGGCCATGTCAACCTCATTTTCCGCACAGGAACCCGGACAAAGCCCGTTCATCGACCCCAACGACGGCATGATGGACATGAGCAAATGGCTCAAAACGGACCATGGCTTTCTGCCGGTGCCGATGGTCATCACCGAACCGGCCATCGGTTATGGAGGGGGGCTGTCGCTGGTGTTTTTCCACGAGACAGAGGATCGTCCCAAACCCAAGGGCCAATTCCTGACCCCCAGCATGACCGGTCTGGGCGGCCTCTACACCGAAAACGATACCTGGGCTGGTGGGATATTTCATTTCGGCAGTTGGAAACAGGACAGCATCCGCTACCTCGGCGCCGTCGCCCGGACCTCGATCAACCTGACCTATTACGGGCCTCAAAATAAACCGCTGTTTAACGGTGTCGACTACAATCTCGACGGACTGTTCACCATGCACGAGCTGATGTTCCGCCTGCCGGATACGCGGCTGTTTCTCGGCGGTCACTTCAGCTATTTCGGCTCCAAAAGCACCTTCGATACCGACTTGAATATTCCCGGCATTGATAAATGGGAACTGGACTTCAACAACTTCGGTCTGGGCCCGATGTTCAAATATGACACGCTCGACAACATGTTCACACCCAACAAGGGCCTGCGGATCGACGGCCAATGGATCTTTTACGCCGACGGCGACGATATGGCCGGCCGCAATTACCAGATCATCAAGACCAACGCGAGAAGCTACTTCCCCATCGCCGACAACATGGTACTCGGCTGGCGGCTCGACGGCCGTTTCAGCACGGGTAATGTTCCGTTTTACTCATTACCGTTTATAGACATCCGCGGCATTCCGGCCATGCGCTATCAGGACAAAAACGCCGGCACTACGGAGTTGGAACTGCGCTATAACCTCACCGACCGCTGGGCACTCGTCGGTTTTGGCGGCATCGGAAAAACCGCCACCAGTTTGGACGACTTCTTCGAGGGCAACAGCCACGGCGCCGGCGGCATGGGGTTGCGATATCTCATCGCAAAAGAATACGGCATCTATTCCGGTCTCGACGTCGCCTGCGGACCGGAGGATTGGGTCGTCTATCTCCAGGTCGGCAGCGCCTGGCGCTGATCAAAACTGCTGCTGCCTACTGCCTATCCGCCTTTTAAAAAATCTCCGGGCCAAAAATGAACAAAAACCGAACCCAATTTTATTTGGCGTTTTTGGGTTGGATGTGGTATCTTAGCGCACTCATTTGAAAGGACTTATCAATGGAATGGTTGTATCCAATCGCGTTACGGGTCATTGCGGCGGTCGCTTTGGTCTTTTTCGGCCTGGGGCTTTTTAATGTCAACTGGTTTCTGCGGGTCAGGATCATCGCCGCACTCATCGCCGGTGCGCTGATCGTTGCCGCAATCGGCTACCCGCTGGTCCGGCCGGCCGATCCGTTGGGGGCGATCAGCTTGTTTACAGGCGAAATATCAATCGTTCACGGGGTCATTCTTATTGTGCTCGGGTTTGTTGCGGGCATCGTGGGAACCCTGGTTTGTTACCCGCTCGGACGGTTTCTCGGCCCCCTGTCAGCTCCGGCAGGCGTTGCGATACTGGCAATGACCGGCGCTGATACACCCATGACGAGCAGTAACATACTAAGGCAACTGCTGCTGACACATTCGTCCTTTGACGAACGAAACGCGATGTATGCGTTTCTGCGGTGGGAACTGCTGTTCTGGCTCGGCATCTGTGCCGCGGGATATCTCGGTGTTCTGCTGACCACAAAGATCATGGGCACCAAAACCGTTATCACCTGCCCTGAGCCAAAACTCAACAACAAGTCCAATTACTGGGTCAACTGCATCATCGCGGCGGTCGCCGCGGCGGCCATCGTCAATTTCACCATCGGAATCTTCGCCCAGGATATCCGGCAGATCGATGAAAAACTGGGGTATGTCGTCGGACATCCCGGCCACAGACAAATCGCCCTGGGCGTATTTGTATCTGTCGCCATCGCCGGATTCGCGGCAAAACACCTGCTGAATACCCATTTTATCCCTATTGTTGCCGGTGCGGCGGCGATATATATTGGCATGTTCACAAGGTTAATCGGCTCGGACACGCTGGCCCATATGGTCAAAACGCATCCAATCGCTTTCTTCCCGAATTCTATTTACGCGATTCTTCCTATCCAGTTTGCTTCCTTTGCGGTCCTTGGGGCAATGACGGGACACTGGATTTCGATTTATATAAAACTGCGACCCCGACATCCTGAATGACCCGATAATATTTCAAAATATGCTTTAAGCGGGCTTTTTACCGGTTTACTTTGCCGACTGTATCCTCCTGTCACAAAAGGACTTATAGATTCACCGCGGCCTCTCCATTGAAATAATTGACACTTTTCACAATTTTCATTACTTGTAATACCCTAAATGGTCGAAATTATTTTTGCCTGAACAATGCAGGCCCGGGTTTGGAAATATTCTTTTTCCCGACCTTGAGTCTTTGGAATTCGTATAACAATTGTAGGATATCGGTTTTGAGGCCAACGGAGTGTACTGAGGCCAAAACCGACCCGTAATGGAATAGAGCAGGGAGTGAGCCATGTTGGTTCTAAGCAGACAAAAGGATGAATCGATTATGATCGGCGATGATGTGGAAATCACCATCGTGGACGTTCGCGGCGATAAAGTCCGCCTGGGCATTAATGCCCCGCGGAATATCACCGTCCATCGCAAAGAGATCTATCTGGCAATCCAAAAAGAAAAAGAACACCCCGCCACCACATCCGGCAATTCATAAACCGCGCCGGGTTGGGGGGCTTTTACCTTAGCTGCATCCCAAAAGAGCATCACACGGTGCTCTTTTTTAAAGAGCATTTTAATAATCCTATCTCCATTTTCACCCCTGCATTTGCGCTTCGGACTACTGAATTCTTTCAAGAATGCGCTCTGCGGCGGTGGCGCCGATATCTCTTGCGGCCGCAGCCATGGCGCTTTGTTCGGGTTCATTGCTCATCAGGTCGGTCAGGGTCGCCAGCAGATCCTGTGCGGTTTGGGCAGGATTGTCGGGGTTGTCATCGACGATGACCGCCGCCCCGGCATCGACGAGGGCCTGGGCGTTTATATACTGGTGCCTGTCCTTATGATGCGGATACGGCAGACAGATCGCGGGTTTGCCCACAGCAGCGTACTCAGCCACGCTGACCGCGCCCGCCCTGCCGACAATGACATCCGCCGCAGCCAATAAAGACGCCATGTCATCATAATAATCCACCGCGTGATAGGCAATATTCACCCCCCTGATGGCCCTTTTCACTTCGTTGATGTGCAGGGCTCCCGTCAAGTGCACCACCTGCCAGTTGTCTGCAAACCCGGTCAGATCGCCCAGAATAGCCTTCATCGCATTGTTGATACTGGCCGCCCCGCTGGAGGCACCGGTCACCAGAAGCACCTTTTTGCCTTCCTCTAAGGAAAAGTCGGAAAACGCCTTATGCCGGGACGGGTTTTGGAAATTGCTTCGCAGCGGACACCCCACAACCTCTATATCACGATTTGGAAAAAAGGCCTTCGATTGTTCAAACTGGGCAAAAACCTTTTTCGCGTATCGTGCCAGAAAACGGTTGGCCTTGCCGGGAACACTGTCCACGTTGATCAGGTAGGTCGGGATATGCAGTGATTTGGCAGCAAAAACAACCGGCGCCGTGACGAATCCGCCGGTACCGACCACAACGACATTCCCAAGATAGGGCATCAGCACCTGTTTGGCAAAGTGGTAGCTTTTCAGAAGTTGCAAGCCAAACTGCAAAAGCTGCCGGGGACTTTTACTGAAACCCACCGCCGGCAACGGCAGAAATTCGTATCCGCTGTTGGACAGAATCCGCGCGTCGATCTCGCGGCTGCTGCAAAAAAACAGGACCGAACTGTCCTTATCTTTTTTTGTGATCTGCTCAGCCACTGCCAGCGCCGGATAAATATGTCCACCCGTTCCGCCGCCTGCAAAAATATAATGCCTCTTATCCAATGTATTAGTCTGACTCATAGCTCTTGTCCTGAAAACGATGTCGACTCAAGCGTCGTATTCATTTAAATTAAACTCCGGCCGGGTTCCCTGCCGAGCAATGTTCAACAGCACCCCAACCGCCGCGGCGGTCAGCAACATACTCGTGCCGCCGGCACTGATGAACGGCAGCGGAATGCCCTTGGTCGGCAACACCACCGTAACCACCCCAATATTAACCGCGGCCTGAATGGTGATCGCCATGACGATCCCCGCCGCAACCAACCGACCGAACCGGTCCCGGCAGCGAAGCGCAATTGCCACGCCGGCCACGGCAAAGATCAAAAACAACACGATCACAAATACGCATGCCGCAAGCCCCATCTCCTCAGCGATAATCGAAAAAATAAAGTCCGTCGTATCTTCCGGGAGATGACCGTATTTAATAACCCCCCTGCCAAGTCCTTTTCCGGATAATCCACCGGTACTGATCGCAATCAGCGACTGCCTGGCCTGATACTGCATCTTCGATGGATCAAGAAAACTCGTGATCCGGTTGACTCGGGTCTGGCTGCTCATAATCGCAACGGTCAACCCGCTCAACACCACCGGAATAGGCGGCAGCAAATACAGCAGTTTCACGCCCCCTAATAAAAGTATAATAAATGTTATCATTATGATGAATGCCGCCGTGCCAAAATCTTCAATCACGATCAGCCCGACGACACATCCGGTAATCAGGCACACCGGAACAAAACGTTTCCAAAACTTGTCCATCGTACTTGAATAGCGTTCCAGATAAGCTGCCAGGAACAGAATCATCACCCATTTAGCCAACTCCGACGGCTGAAAACTGATATATACCGAACCCGGCGCCAGGTCCAACCACCGCCGGGAGTAATTACGTTCCACCCCCCAGATCAGCACGGCAATCAAAAGCCCCAGCGCAATAACAGACAAATACGGCGTTAGCGAATAACCCGGAGGGTGCTGCGTGATGCTGAAGCGGCGGTAGTCAATTGCCGAAACCACATACATCACCAACACCGCCAACGGGAAAAAGATCAGCTGCTTGAGCGTCGTGAAATTGTAAAACTGGCTCAGGTCATAATCGCCGTTAACCGTCGCCCCGGCGGAAAAAACAAACACTGTCCCCGTAGCCATCAGCAACAGGACGACGGTCTCAATGATTCGACCATAATGGATTTTGGACTCCGGTAAAGACATATGGTTATTTCGGCATAAGATGCGCTTTTTCAATAATAAAGACACCTCTAAGCTCTCCCGCACCGGCCCCTTTATTATGCAAACCGAAAATTCTGTTGATTCCGGTCGTTTTTTTCTTAAAATGAGGTTTTGACAGAAAACATTATTTAGGAGGTTTTATGAGACACGTTGCAATCGTTATAGCTATTATGGCGTTGGGGCTTCCGGCTTTGTCCGGCTGCCAGAAATCGGATGCCAGCCAAATCCGCCGGGCTCGAATCGTCGCCAATGAAAATCTGCAGCTCGAAAAACAACTCGAGGAAAAAGATCGGCAAATTGAAGAGTTAACGAATCAGATCGAATCGCTGGAAGCCGAGAAAGCTGAGGTCATCGAGCAGTCCGGCGAAGCAAGTATTAAGACCCTGCGAATGCTGCTGGATTCGGAAAATCGGGCCGAAGGACTCGTTATTGAAAACAGGAAGCTTCAGGAAGAACTCGAAAAGCTAAAAAATCAATAACCGCAAAACAAGCAAAAGCAGCTCGTTTTCGTCATTTAATTAAAAGAGATTTCGCCCAGCCATTGCTTCGATAATGTTGCCAAACCAGCCAAATCCGCCTTCTCATGTACACCTCTTTCAGGTGGATTGTGGGTCCATAACACCCCAAACTATTACACAGTTTTTTGATTATAACAGAAAAATATTTGTAACAAAAACAAGCTAACCCGGTCTTTTACAAAGGTTGCACGAATGGACAACACTGCTCTTGCTGAATTAGTAACAAAGGCATCTAATGGATGCCAGGACAGTATGGGTCTGCTTACAGAGCAGTTTCAGGACGAGTTATATCGCTATATATACCGTTTAACACTTAATCAAAACTTAGCTGAGGATATTCGACAGGAAACCCTGCTGCAAATGTGCAAATCCATCGGAAATTTGCGCGATGTGCACAATGTTAAAGCGTGGCTTTTCAAGACAGCATGGGGCAAGGCCATGAACCATTACAGGTCGGCCAAAAAACGTCAGCATATGTCCATTCACAAAAACAATTTGGTCAATGCCTTAGAAGGCAGACATACCGAAGGTCTCAAAACGCTCATCGGCAAAGAAATTGCAGAGACACTGATCCAGTCGATTTCACAATTGGGCGTCAAACAAAGAAGCGTACTGGTGTTACGCTGCTATGAGGATCTATCCTATGCTGAGATCGCATCGATCATGAACTGTTCGGAAACCGCCGCCCGGATTCATTTTTTTCGTGCTAAAAATAATCTCAAAACAAAATTGCGCAAAAAAGGCATCGTAACACAAGCCATGTTCCTTGGACTGCTGGGCTTGTTCGGACAGGTCACTTCCACCGCCGAAGCTGCGGTTTCCGTATCCGCCTCCACATTAAAAACCGGAGCCATCGGAACAACCATCGGTTACCTGACGAGCAAATTCACGGCCTATCTTTTAACATTTGCCACCGGAGCCGGACTCATCGCCGGGAGCACCTTTTTGTATAATGCTTCTCAAGAGAATGATTTCGTCTATCAAAGTAAAGATACTGAAGTCAAAAGCTTTCACTTTACCAAACATGCCTGGAAAAAGGCTTACATTCCCACTGCCAATCTAAGAATGGGAAGAAGTCTGAGCAAAGGCGCCTATGAACAGTGGTTCTTTTTTCCTGAAGGCGTCGAGGGGCCGCTGTTTAAAATGGTCCAGCGATGGGATCCAAAAATCGAAAATAAATTGTGCGGCTGGCTGCTCAACGAAGATGGACAGCACTATTATCATTCAGGGGAGAAAACCATTTACTTAATGAATAACCCGCTTGCAAGAAAAAATACCGCCCGCTTCCCCAGTGACAGCCAGGAGTTTTGCGACTTCCTTGACAGCGTCGAAGGCAAAGAAGAGGGGCTTGAATATGTGCGCGATCCCAAAACAGGCTTATTGACAGAAATCGTTGACCGCAGATTTGCAAATGCCAAGGATTTTGTCTCCGGCGTCGAACGTAACTCCTTTGACGAAACAGAATTTGGCAATTTTCGCTATAAATGGCCTTCAGATGCGCCTGTTGCTGATGAACGGGACGCAATCCATCAACAGAGATGGATACTTTTTCAGATCACAGGACAACTCAACAGCGAAATCGTCCGCGGCAGCTGCCGGATTCCCTTTGTATATGGTGCGCTGCAGGAGTTTCCTCCTCTGCTGAAGCTGCACATTGGTGATCGATATTCCGTCATTGACACACCGAACGGCGCATTTGTTACCGATGCCAATAACAAAGTCATCACCTCGTATCCTGCCGGCAGTTTCTTTAAGGGACTTCTTCGCCCCTGGTTTGGTCTGCATACCATTGATCTGCTGCGAAGAGAAGCGGCCAAGTGCAGAATTCCATTTGAGCTTGAAAACCTTGAGCACGACGGATATTCCTATCAAAAACGTATCCTGACACTACATCAAGCTCCCAACTATGGTAATCTGGCGGTCACTTTTGATGTTGATATTGATAACAATGAGATCCAACAGATTGAGTTTACGGGAGATGACGGCCTGCTGGGAACACTCAAGTTCTCATATCCGGCAACCCCGGAAGCAATCATTAGCCCCATCGAAATCCCAACTGTCAAAAAACGATGGTTTTCTGATGACAAAGAACCCCTTGGGGTCCTGTGGCTGTTTGAGTTGGCACAAGGGACATTAGCTGATAAGTGATCGGGGCATCTCAGTGATACAATTAAGGGAAACCAAAGGATTTACCATTATCGAACTTCTCGTGGTTGTTTCGATCATCGCTTTGCTGACCGCAATCCTGATCCCCGCGCTGGCCTTATCCAAAAACCTGGCCAAAATGATCCTGTGCAAAAGCAACCTCCGTCAACTGGCTCTGGCCAATCAAAGCTACGCAAACGATTATCACGGTTATTCCGTTCCCGGCGCTTATAATATTGACAAAACAAATCTGCACCGCTGGTACGGTGCACGCACATCCACCAATGAACCGTTTGATACCACCCAGGGACCGCTCGCTTCCTATCTGGAAGATTGCAAACTTGAGTGCCCCCAAAAGATCAGGTACACAGAATTAGCTCCATCGGACGAGAAATACGAATACGGCAACGGGGGATACGGCTACAACTTTATCTATGTCGGTTCGAAAGTCTGGTCATCAGGACTTGAAACCCCCGATTCGAGCAAGAGTGCGAAACTGACCGAGATCAAACAGCCTCAGGCAACGCTGCTGTTTTCGGATACCGCCTTTGCAAGGCGGATAGACTCAAGCCCAACTTTAATACGATATGCCTTCATTGAACCCCGATGGTTCGTTGTCGACAAGGAGCCAAGTCCCGTATGGGATCCGGCCCCATCCATTCACTTTCGACATCGCGAACGCGCCTGTACCGCCTGGGCCGATGGTCATGCCGATGACAGGAAAACAGCCCGTTATGACGGCATAAGCATCGATGAATATGGAAAAGAGGTAAAGCCCCTGGAATTCAATCTCGGCTGGTTTGAGCCGATGGACAATTCGTTATTTGACTTGAAATAAGGACTGAACCGTTAAGAGCAATTTAACTTCTCGTGCTCTGTTTATGCCTGTTGCGGCTTCGACCTGCGGCGTCAGAAATGCTCGCGATATTTCAATATCACTGTGCTTTCTTCCTTGCAGGTCTTGTCCTCACGACGGCCTAAACCGGAGCAGAAAAGATTAAAGTGCTCTAAACTCCACAAGTTTTCTTCACCGCTGTCAGCAGTTCATCCATTTTATCGTCGGGATATTTTCGTTTTCTCGCCGCGGCGGTCAGGGCTGCAAACATCGGTGACGGCCGCATCGGCCGGCCGGTCAGTTCCGGATGCGACTGTGTGCCCATAAAGAACGAATGGTCTGCCAACTCCAGAATCTGCATGATCGGCTGGTTGGGGGCCTTGCCGGAGAAGATTAAGCCGTTTTCTTCCAGTTTTTCGATATAGTCCGGGTCCACCTCATAGCGATGGCGGAAACGACGCCTGATGCTGGGGGCCTTGTCAAAGAGCTTCCATGCCAGCGTATCTTTTTTCAACTCAATATCCCTGCCGCCCAGCCGCATGTTGCCGCCAAGGCCTTCGATCTTCTTCTGCTCGGGCAGGATGCTGATAACCGGCTCTTTGCAGTCGGCAATGATCTCGGTCGAATCCGCATCTTTAATCCCGCAGACATTGCGGGCAAATTCAATGACAGCCGCCTGAAAGCCCAGACACAACCCCAAATACGGCACATTATTTTCCCTCGCATACCGCACACAGGAGATCTTGCCCTCCCAGCCGCGAGTGCCGAATCCGCCGGGCACGATAATGCCGTCAACTTCGGCCAAATGGTCAGCGGCATTGGTATCGGTAATGTCAGTCGTATCAATCCATTTAACATCGATTTTGCATCCCAAATGGATTCCGGCATGCTCTAATGCGTTCAGGATCGAGGCATAGCTGTCACGGACCGAGGTGTATTTACCAGTAATGCCAATCGTGATCTCGGTTGTTTCCTTGTTGATCTTATCGGTAAAATCACACCAGCGAGCCCATTCCTTTCTTTCGTTACGCAGCTGGATACGGTCCTCGATCTTCAGCATTCGCAGAACTTCAAAGTCAATACCGCAGTCCCGCAGCATTGCCGGGATGGAATAGATGCTCGCCGAATCGTGCATACTGAACACCCGTCCAAATGGAACATTACCGAAGACACTCATTTTCTGACGGGCCTGTTCGGTTACGGGATTTTCACAGCGGCACGCGATAATATCCGGCTGGATACCCAACTGCAGAAGCTGTTTGATGCCGAGTTGGGCGGCTTTGGACTTCTGCTCGCCCAGCGTTTTCGGTTCTAAGATATATGTCAACGCCACAAAGCTGCAACTGTTGGGGCCTTCTTCATAGGCCAATTCGCGAATGGCCTCGATATAAAAGGCATTTTCCAGATCGCCCACCGTGCCGCCGATCTCGACAAACACGACATCCGCCTGCGTTTTGACCGCAAGCTCGCGCAACCGCATTTTGACCTCACCGGTGACATGCGGAATCATCTGGACATCCCGGCCGAGATAATCGCCGTGCCGTTCTTTATGCAGCACGGAACTATATATTTGGCCGCTGGTAGCAAAATTGGCCCGGCTTAGATTCTGATCCAGCATCCGTTCGTAGGTTCCCAAATCCATATCCGTTTCCATTCCATCGTCCAAGACAAAGACTTCGCCATGACGGAACGGATTCAGCGTACCCGAGTCGATGTTCAGATACCCCTCCAGCTTGATGGGGGCAACTTTTAAGCCCTTATCCTGCAAGAGTTTAGCCAGGCAGGACGAAAATATCCCCTTGCCCAGACCGCTCATGACCGTCCCCATCACGATCACATATTTGGTCTTGCCTTTATTGTATCCATCCGGCAGCGGCAGAAAAAACTCGTTATCCGTTGAACTGCCGCTGATCTTCGCGAACAAATCCTTGCTGTCTGACATATTCAGTCCTTAGTTCTTAGTATTTTTCCTTTTAGCCATTCGCTCAACAAATGCCTGGTACTGCTCTTCGGTATCCACGCCGTCCCAGGCCTTTTCGACCATCCCTGTCAATATCGTAAAGCCGTTTTCAATCGCGCGGAGCTGTTCGAGTTTTTCGGTCTGTTCGAGAAAACTCGGTTCCAGCGAGGTATATTTCATCAGGAAGTCTTTCCGGTACGCATATATTCCCAGATGCCGCTTATAATTTCCAATATCACCTGCTCCGCCGGTGTTTCGGTCATGGGGAATCACCGAGCGAGAAAAGTAAATCGCCCTGCCTGTAATATCGGTGATGCACTTGACAATGTTGGGGTTGGCCACATTCTCGGCCGTCTCGAACGGGGCCAGCAGGGTCGCCATCGCCGCATCCGGATTGTCAACCAGCAATCCGGCTACCCGGTCGATATAACCTGGATCAATTTCAGGTTCATCGGCCTGCAGATTAACCACGATATCAGCATTGATATCCGCGATTGCTTCTGCGATACGATCTGTTCCGCTTTGATGGGCGACCGACGTCATCACACACTCGCCGCCAAATTCAGCACAGGCGTCCATCACACGCTGGTCATCGGTCGCGATCAGGGCCTGATCGACATTTTTGGCGCACAATGCCCGCTCATAGGTGTGCTGGACGAGATATTTGCCCGTTTCTCTGGCGAGAACCTTCCCTGCGAATCGGCTTGAGCCGTACCGGGCGGGGATAACCGCAATGATCTTCACAATCC
>JBDLJN010000092.1:0-11838 GCA_039714335.1 Planctomycetota bacterium | reverse complement strand
CTATCCCGGAAAATCAACCTTCTCGACTTCATTTTCGAACTATTTTAGCTACAACAATAGCAAAAGACATGGATTGAAATTACTCAAACAAAATATCTGAATGAGATGATTACAATTCACTGATAGAACGACAATACATCCTAATCTGACTACTAAGATCAATCACCCGCATCAGTAATTTTTTGATATATTGGGCGGCACCACCACCCTGCGGCGAAGATGCAATTTTCGTACTATTTTTGATAATAACAGACACACCGCCTGTGTCAACCGGGGAAAAAGCGTTAACACATACATCAGACCACGGTACCAAGCTGGCAACAGTTCGCGGAACTGTCGCAAAAGCTGTCGAATGTCCTCGATCTGTGCTCCGAAGAGCATACCTCGCATCCAGGAACGAAGCCGATTCACCGTCATGGCATTAAAGCTCTGCTCTGTAGCGGTGCCCCGCGCCAATACCTGATGACGACCGATGAGCATGGTTATCATCGGACCTTTCATGGGTACCTTGTTGAGACTGGTTTCGTTTCCGAAATGATGGATGGCAATCGGTTGCGAAATATACCCGATCGCCGGATTCTGATGTGCGATTTTCCACCAGAGGTCCAAGTCCTCCGCTTTTGAAAATGTTGTGTCAAACAGTCCAGCGGCCAATATCGCATCCTTTCGAATCAGCATGGTATCAGTGTGTTCAGCCATGCCCTGCTTACTACCGATGAAAAAATCGCCGATCATCCCTGTTCTTTTCAGCAATGTTTCAACCGCTGTCGGCTCAACACGCGGTGCCCTGCGCTGTTCGGAACATGAACAGGTGAAATAGTTGCCGGTTGCCCATACCAAATCGGGACATTTTTTGAGACTCTCAACTTGCAGTTCAATTTTCTTCGGCAGCCATTCGTCGTCGGCGTCGAGAAAAGCGATCCAGTTCCCGGTGGCCGCTTCAATACCGGCATTGCGGGCAGCGCTGACACCAGCATTTGGCTGGTAGATATAGCGGACCTTGTCGCCGTAACCTTTGATAATCGCGGCGGTATTATCCGTCGAACCATCATCGACCACAATGATCTCATTGACGGGACAAGTTTGAGCAAGCACGCTGTCAATTGCCCGCGCAATATACTTTTCGGCGTTATACGCCGGAATGACCGCACTGATTGTTATTTTATCTGTCATCTTACAGCGGCAGTTTTAACACTTTATTTATTTTTCTCAGAATCGGCATCAGGGCCAGTGTCAACCCCGGAAAGACCGTCAAGAGATAGACAGCTATTTTATATCCTTTCGGCAATAAAAAACCAAACTCTTTTAAGAGCAGGCGAATCTGGAACGCTCTTTTATCCTCCCACGACCAGTGGATCCACATTTTGGTAATGGAACGGGCGACCAGCCTGAACGCATCCAGTCGACCCTGCTGCTCGGCCAGTTTCAGATGGCGTTTAATCAGTTCGATGACAATTTCCGGGTGGTTATGTGTCTTAACGATGCTGGCAGCCACACCGCGATGGTAAATCGCAAGCGGTGCGGTCAGATACCCGACCTTCGGATAGCGGTAGGCAATGCGAAACCACATATCCTCATCGTTCATTCGCGGCTGGCCGGGACGAAAGAGCCCTGCCTCAAAAAGAACATCTTTGCGAATCAGCATCGTTCCGGTATATCCGACAACACCCGCTTTATAGGCATCGAAATAGTCCCCATAAAACTCCCGCCCCGCCAAAAGCGCCCTACTTCGGCCCTGATCACGAATCTCTTTATGATGGTCCTGTTGGCAGAAACAGTTAAAATAATTCGACATCATCCAGACCAAATCCGGGCTACGTTTCAGATGCGCGGTTTGCAGTTCAAGTTTTTCAGGCACCCATTCATCGTCGCCATCCAGAAAGGCGATCCAGTTGCCTTTGGCGGCTTTGATACCGGTATTGCGGGCAACACTGGCCCCGGCGTTTTCCTGCTGAATCAGGATTACCTTATCCCCAAAGGCCCGCACCGCCTCGGCGGTGTTGTCCGCTGAACCGTCATCGACGACAATAATCTCGTCGGCCGGGCGTGTTTGGCTCAGGACGCTTTCAATCGTCCGCGCAATATACGGACCGGCATTATATGCGGGAATCACCACACTGATTATTAATTTCAATTCTGACACCCTTATACCTCACTCTGCTTCGCTATTTTTTTGAGAACCACTGCAATCCGACACTTCAATCGAATCCAATACGGCAGCCATCGGCTGAACCGTATCTCGATGCCTAACTTATAATATAAAAAGCGGTAACGGCGCATCATCGGGAACTTTTCCCTCAGATAAACCGCTTCGTCTTTGTATCCGTTTCGAGCACGGAAATGCGCAACGCGCAAGGCGTGCCATGACAGAACTTTTTGGGCCCTGTTTTTCTTCTCCCCTCGGCAATGATCCAATACAACTTCCGGCCTTTTTAAAAAGATGTCCAGTGGACGATTTTTTAGATTGGAAAGGTCACTGTTCTGACGATTATGCCTTACCGCAGTCGGGCCAATAATTGTGAATCGTTCATTAAATATCAACTTCGCAAAAAAAACAGTGTCCTCTCCCAACAGGCACTTTCCCTCATCATAAAAGCCGCCGTATTGCCGGGCAATTTCAGTGTGGACAACGCTGTTACCCACATGAAAGAAAAACAATTTTGCCAGCACTTCTTTCGGGTGTTCACCGCCTGTCAACTTATAGTTCCCCGGATGTACATTTCGTTTGGCCCAGTACGCGGTCATATCCGTCTGTGCGGGCCATTCGTCATACATCGAGCCAACAAACGCCGCATCAGACTGCTTCATCGCTTTCAGGGCATTGTCCAAATAGAAAGGATACCACTGGTCGTCCGCATCCAGAAAAGCAAGATACTCCGCTGTGGCTTCTTCGATACCGCGATTTCTGGCGGCGCCGGGACCGCGGTTGTCCTGCTCAATGATACGGATCCTTGGATCGTCATATTGTCTTGCGACCTGAAGACTGTTGTCTGTCGAACCGTCATCGACAATAATCAAATGCCAGTCTGTAAATGTCTGGTCAATGACGGATTGAACGGCACGGGCAACCGTATCCTCTTTGTTGTATAACGGAATGATGATATCGACTGCTGCCATTTCAGAACGCTCTATTTCACTTTGATTTTCTTTTTCAGGCCAAGAACGCTATCGGCCAACCATGACCCCACGACGGGAACAGCAAGCCGAAAACGCATTTCACGACGGAATCGTGCTGATAAATACATCTTGAATTCTTCCAATAACAAGACCGCATCGCCGCGGCGATGCTGCTGTATCAAAGAACGAATCCAGCTTTGGAGCATTTGTGTCAAGCAGAGATGGAAAACATCGTCACGGTTATATTTCTTTGAAAGCTGCTCGTGACGGTGTGCCAAGTCAATCATGAAATCAACACTGTCATTGATCTTTGTCGAACTGCCGGGCGTATCCAGATGGTAAATCGAAAGCGGCTCGGGCACATAACCAATCTGAGGGTATTGATAGGCAATGCGATACCATAAATCATTGTCCTGTGCGCGTCTCATGCCCGGCTCGAACATACCCACAGAATCGAATACTGACCGATGAATCAAAAGTGTAATTGTTGAGGCAAAGAATCCTTGTGTATATGCGTACAAATAATCCTCAAAGTACTCACTATCTGCACAAATATTACTCAGACGGCAAATCGGGTGAATGGGTTTGACAGCGCCCCGCCTTTCTTTATCCCATGACATATTTGTAAATGTCCATTTCAGGTTGGGGTTTCGGGCGAGGTGTTCGGATTGAAGTTTCAGTTTTTCCGGCAGCCATTCGTCGTCGGCATCGAGGAACGCGATCCACTCGCTGGTGGCGGCCTCAATCCCGGTGTTGCGGGCGACGCTGACACCGGCGTTTTCCTGTTGGATCAGGATGACCCTGTCGCCGAATGAACGGATCACATCGGCCGTACCGTCGGTGGAGCCGTCATCGATCACGATGATCTCATCGGCCGGGCGCGTTTGTGCCAGGACGCTGTCGATCGCCCGCGCGATATGTTTTTCGGCATTATAGGCCGGTATGATCACAGTGATTTTCATAGAACCGCTCCGGCACGGAGTTATTTCCCGAACATACGGATCAAATCAAAATAGGTGATCAACAGGACCAATCCCAACAAGAACGCCAGGCCCGCATACATCGCGCCGGCCAAAATGCGTTCGTTAATGGGTTTTCCGCTGAACTTTTCGATGAGCAGGATGACGATATGCCCGCCGTCAAGCACCGGCAGCGGCAGCAGGTTCATGACCGCCAGGCACGAACTGATCAGGCCGAGGAAGTAGAAATAATGGCTCGCCGTGGTCCCGGCCACCTTGTAGGTCATCGAAATGATGCCGACCGGACCGCTCAGTGCGGACATCGGAACCGACCGCTGGAACAACCGCCCCAGCGTCACATAGCTGCGCCAGATGAACTGCCATGTCTTTTTGAGGCCCATCTGTGTCGCCTGAACGGGATTGGAGTACTGAAACTCTTCCGTTTTATCTTCAAACGGAATCCCCACCGCAACTGCCGCCTGCGCGTGGATCGGTTCATGCTCAGGGATCACAACGGCTGTACCGCCTGCCTGGCCCTTATGCAGGTAATCGATGCCGACTTTGTCGCCTGCGTTATCTTGTAACAATGTCGCAATCTCATAAAAACTGCTGACCGACCGGCCGTCCACAGAGGTAATCATTGCCCCGGCGGGAATGTTTGGCAAGGGGGCCTGACCGGACGCTACGAGCACCTGGGCAACAATGGGGCTGTCCATATCCAACTCAGGAGCGAAGCCGATCGTTACGCGGTCGCTGCCGAGGTGGCTCTTGGGACGAACGATAAAATCCAGTCTTTCCTCAATGCCTTCATCGCTTTTTCGCAGGACGGTTATCGCGAGATCCTTATCTTTATGTTCGGTTGTCAGTTCACGAAGCTGCTTGTAATTAGGAAAATCCACATCGGCAACCTTGATAATGATGTCCCCTGTGTTAAGCGGCATCTGAGCTTCGGCACCAGTCCCGTTGCCCCGCCGGAATATGGTTGTCTTGATCCACGAAAGAACTTTTGCGGGTAACGACTTCGACTTGGCCGTCTCAGATGATTTACCGTCATCGGCAACTTTCAAACGCGGTACCAGCGAGCAAAAATGTGCCAAATCCTGTGCATCGCGAAAATTTTCCACCTTCGGAGCCACCCATACCGGAAAGCTGACATCCTCCATCGTTTCCTGGCCGCTTTCCAAGTTCCACTCACGCAAGACTCGTAAAGAAATTTCCTTTTGGAATGTTTGCGATTCCAGTTCTGCATAATCCGAAGGCGTCTGTACCGCCTGACCATTCAGGGCCATGACGACATCGCCGGGGCGCAGGCCTGAATTTGCATATAACTGCTGGACTTTATTCGGGGCTTTGATGAACTTCGTTACTGTCAGCGTTGTTTCTGGAGTGATGCCGGTGTACCGTAAACTGGATTCATCGCCATCCTTTTTTTCAGCAATGACCTCAAATTCTTCTTCTGTTCCGTCTTCACGAGCGACTATATACGAGATCGTTTCACCCGGCTTGGACAGCGCCGGAGCCAACAGGACCGATTCAAAATCGACGAACCGCTCGCCATTGACCTCTACGATCTGGTCGCCCCACCTGAGACCGACATCATAAGCCGGTGAGTTGGGGAGGACCTTGCCCACGACCGCAGGCTTGAGATCGATGCCGTTCATAAACAGGATCATGAAAATAATAATCGCACCGATGGCATTGAAGACCACGCCTGCGGAAACGGTTGCGATCCGCACGCCAACCGGACGATTGGAATAGGAACGCGGGTCTTTGCTTTCATCGGCAGCACCGGTGTCGGACTGGCCAAGCATTTTGACAAAGCCGCCGATGGGCAGCAGCGCGATCTGGTACTCGGTTTCATTGTCGCCTTCTTCGACGACCTGTTCTTCGCCGATCTTGGGAAGAACGCGGACGCGCCAGCCGGTTTTGAGTTTGCGAATGCCAAGAACCACCGGGCCCATCCCGATGGAAAAAGCCTCGACCTTGATGCCGCCGAGCTTGGCCACGAGAAAGTGTCCCAATTCATGGATCATCACGATGCCGCCAAAGCCCAACAGAACCGCCAGGATGCGCAGCGCCGGTCCGGGATTTCGGACACCCCATACAGCTAATACTCCTAAAATGATCGCAAAGATGACCAGTTGCCTTGTTTCATTCTTTTGCGGGTTTTGCTCTTGTGTCGAATCCTGTTGTAATTTTTTTTCCTGCTCTGTCATATAGTCCTCTGTGTTATCTGATTTTAGTTAGTGATTGTTGTGTTACGATCAAGACGGGCCGTGACTTCTCTGCGAGCCCATGCATCAATTTCCAAAAGTTCCTGAAGTTTCAAATGTTCCCGATTCGAATGGGTTTGAAGACAATGATCGATCAGTTCGATGATCTGACCAAAACGGATCTGTCCATCCAAAAAGGCTGCGACCGCTGCTTCGTTGGCAGCGTTGAAGACAACCGGCGCCGAGCCGGATGTTTTCGCGACCTCAAAACCCAGTGCCAGCGCCCGGAAATGATCGAGGTCCGGCGTCTGAAAATTCAACTGACTCAGTTCATGAAGCGCCAGCCCTTTTGAGATGCCCTCACGCCGCTCGGGATAAGTCAGGGCATACTGGATCGGGACTTTCATGTCCGGCGTACCGAGTTGGGCAATGACCGAACCGTCAATAAACTCAACCATAGAATGCACCACGGACTCTGGATGGATCAGGACATCGATCTTGTCAACCGGCAAATCAAACAGCCAGACGGCCTCGATGATCTCCAGCGCCTTGTTCATCATGGTTGCCGAGTCGATGGTGATCTTGGGCCCCATGTCCCATGTGGGATGGTTCAGGGCCTGCTGAATGGTGGCATTGTTCATCTCGTCGAGCGTGGCGTTTCTAAAAGGCCCGCCGGAAGCGGTTAAGATGATTTTTCGAACCTCCCGGGGATTGCCGGCCTGCATGGCCTGAAACACAGCGGAGTGCTCACTGTCGATGGGCAGCAATGTGGCCCCGCTTTTTTGAGCCGCCGCGGTCAGGAGTTCGCCGGCGATGACGAGGGGTTCTTTATTGGCAATAGCCACGATTTTTCCGGCGTTTGCCGCGGCCAGTGCCGCCGGAAGCCCCGCCGCACCGACAACCGCACAGACAATAATATCAGCTTCATCCAGCGCGGCAAGCTCGACCAGCGCATCCGGGCCGGATAAGACGGTTCCCGGAAAACCGGAAAATGTTTGCTTCAGTGCGGGCTGCGACGACGTGTCTGTAACGGCCACATATCGCGGGCTGAATTTTTCGGCCTGTTCGGCTAATCGGTCCAGCTTACTGTGAGCACTGAGCGCAATGACCTCGTATTCCGAGCCCAGCGCATCAATGACCTGCAGCGCATTGCACCCGATGGAACCGGTTGAACCTAAAATGACGACTTTTTTACTCATAATGTATATAGCCCCTTAGTATCCCAGAAAATGGAGCAAAGGTCAAGGAAACACCTGAAGGCGGATTTCGGAGCTAAAAACGCTGTTTTAAGTCTCTGTTTTTTGTCCGGAACGCTTATAAGGGCATCAATAATAGTATGTCAGCGACATATCTACTTTCCAGTTGTTTTTCGTGTCTTTGATCTTTTGGAAACTCAACGTCTCGCATTTCAGGTCCGGCCAGCGAAGCAGCATCGCGGAAATAAACTGGGCCATCTTCTCAATATCAATGGTTTCGATCGAGATTGTAGCCGAACGGGTTCTTCTTCCGGACCGTTGGGCCTCGCCACGAACATTCAGGCCGTATTTTGAAGAAGGAATTGAAAAGACCTGGGCAAAATCGTTAATGGTTTTGGTGAAATCGAATTCGCCGGAGGTGTCATTTTCGTCAACTTTGTAGGCCAACCGCTCGGGCTGCAATTTGACAATCTTGTCGATCAAGTCCTGAACATTCTTGTATTCCGTCTTGCTTGTTTCCCACGTGTCAACGGATTTGGGATAGAATACCAACCCAGCCATGAGAGCCCACAGCGCCGCTATAACAGGGACGGCAATATAATAAAGATTTGGATTTTTCAGTGCCTGCTTCATCGTCTTTTCTCACTTTTTTTCGGTTCAAGTGTTATGTCGAAAACGTCACGACCACCGGGGGCTTCTGTTATCCGTTCGGAAGCCAGTGAAATCCGCGGGTGATCATTAATTTGCTTGCGTAAAGCCAGGGTGCCGCTTCGGCTGTTGGTGTCTAATTTGACTTTCATTGAGCGCTCGGTGATCGTCACCTTCTGAATGTTGATATTCACACTCTTAGGCGTCTTATTGACCGCATCCAGGAAAAAGGTCAGCTTGGCGGGAACGGATTTGTCATCGCCGGGGCCCATTCCGGCCTCCATCCGCTGCGCTCGGTTGAGCTCTGTTTTTAAGCTTGAAAGAACTGTTCTCGGCTTTCTGGGTACTTTGCCATAGGTTACCGCTTTATGTTCTTTGAGCAGCTTTACTTTTAATCTGCCGGTGTCACGCGCCGTTTGAAACGTCTTGAGCTGAAAGAAAACCGCCACAGAAACCAGGAGGATCGTCAGAGATATCCCGATGAGCCGCAAGCTGTTTTCCAGGATCTTCCGCCGACCCTGATAGGGCATGAAATCCCGGCGGAAGTCGGTTTTGTGGCCGCGTGTTTTGGCCGCCAGCGCCGCTCCATAGGCGATCATCAGTTCGTGACATGCCATATCACTGTCGTCGGCCAACGCTCGTGTAATCTCTTTTTGCGGCGGGTCGATATAAACCTTAAGGCCGCTGCGCTGGGCCAACTGGTCCTTGTTCACATCGTCAACCCTGCCCATCAGCGTAATCGATTTAATCGCATGATCGGGGTCGGCTGAACCGCTTGCCAGCATAATCTCACGTGACAGGACATTGGTTACATTTTGTCCGGCACCGATCAGAAGCGTTCGAACCACGGGGGCAAAATCGGCCTGCGGGCGAATCATGTAACAGTTGGACGATGACAGGACAACAAACACCGTATCGGTGCGGTCCGCAACCCGCTCGTCCTGAGACAGCGCCCTTGCCAGACAGACTCCATCCGGCTCGATCAGGCTGGGATCCAGTGCCCCTTCCTGTACGTCCAGCAGAATGTCCGTGAGCAACTGACGATCCGCGGTATAGACCGTCACTTCAGAGCCAATTTGAGCTTTACCGGTAATATCAAACGTCACGGCCAGATTCGTCGCATCGGTCGCGGCGGCCTCTTCGGCATCAAATTTGATCGTGCTTTCCACCTGGCCGTAATCATCAAACTCCGAATGCAGCTTGTACTGTGTATAGTAACCGCAATCGATCGCAACAAATGCCTCGTCAAAGGTAAAATCCGCCCGGTTGACAGCACGGGCGGCCTGCAGGGCAATGGTTGACGGTTCATCTTCGGCAGGCGTTATGTTCAGCGTGTGCAGCACAGAGGCCTCAGAGCCGGAAGAGACCCACACCGCCACCGCCTTGTCCCTGCAAAGAAACAATCCTAAGCTTCCATTTTCATCCACGTTATCAACTCCTGTTTAGGGTCTGTTAACATTATTGTTCGTACAAGATAACGAGCTGCTGGGCGCTGCCGCCTTCTTTCACCACAGTCGCCACTGCTGAACTGCGGGCATTGCCGCTGCGGCTGGCAACCCGAACCTTGAAGAAAGTGCTGGTGGTCGTCAGATAATTTCGGAGATTTTTCATGGTCTCCGCATCAAGGCCGCCCAGATCTTTTAATTCATCAATTTTTTTAAAGGGTTTTTCTTTTCGGGCCTCAATCACCTTCTGGACAAACTCCGGCAGATCAAAAGAGTCCATCGCAAGCGAAAAAGCGGCCTCAAGAACATTCCGCGGCGCCGTGTTGATATTGACCCGCTGGGCACCCCAGAGAGAAAGATATTTCAGCGGGCTTTCAATCCGTTCGGCGGTATCGGGCAGCGGCCGGGCCAGGAATTCACGGTCCAGCAGTGAGCTGTGAAACAGCTTGGCAAAGTCCGTCGTGTGGGCCACCGCGGGTCGGGTTTTCGTTGTCGTTCGGGACACCGTCCGGCTGGTTCGAGAGGTAGTTCTTCGAGACCGTGATGTGCGACTTGTGGTGGGTGTCGGCCTGGCTGTCCGTGTGGTGGTTCTTTGGATGATCGGACCGGCATTGAGCTTGAACGCTTTTTTCTGATAGATCTCATCCATCGATTCGGTAATCTCCGCTTCCAGCTCGCGGTACTGCTGCTGGTCCCAGGACATCCACTCACAAAAAGTTTTCAAGGCGTTTTCAGCCTGCTTATTCGCCTGTTTGGAATTTGTCACCAGCCAGCTTAACGGCATCTTGGCATTTTCATCCTCGATGGTGATCGTGATTTTACAGGGGCCCATTTCCAGGTCGATCGGCTCGACCACATAGGGCCACGGAACTCCGTACGGGCCTGGCACAACGACATCATTAGGATCGAGCTCGACAACATACAACTGTTCGTCCGGCCCGTATGAATCCATTTTCATGTCATTGGCATCGGATTGTTCGCCGCCGCCAAACAAAGAAAGCAGGCCGGACGCCATCTCCTCATCGCTGAGCGGAACCGGTTCTGTCAGCGAGGCGCCTTCTTTGAGAACGGCCTCGAGCTGTTCATCGGTTGCGGTTTCGGACCAGGCCGCGATGAATTCGGCATATTCATCCCGGTTCATCCAGAACACATCCGAGAAATCCGGCTGATCCTGCCTGCTGGCTGTTAATACAAAATTTGTTGTGGTTAATTCCTTGAGAATATATTTCATCGCCGAATCCAGACCGTAGCGGGTGCGCTGGTACTCGATCATATACTGCTGGCGGCGTTTCGCCATCGACAATTGTGCCGACAGCCCAACCGTCAGCGAAGCCAGCACCACCAGCACGATCATCGTCACCAGCAGGATAAAACCATCCGGGCTGTGAGTCGTCCGGATCCTTATTGTCTTCGGATTCTTATTCATCTTCACTATATCAATGCTTCAAACGGATCTGTAAGTTCATTGGGCTCAGTGCTTTCCAACAGGTCGTTGGGGTCTTCTTCCGGCAGGTCGAATTTCTTTTTAGTAAACTGGTAGGGAATGACCCGGGTGCGGTCAATCGCAATGGTTCGAAAGAAGATATCCTCTTCGGGCACGCCGGTACTTCCGTCAGAAAGCTCCTGCGGCGGAGCAAATGACAGTGCCACACGAACGGCTTTGGGCAGCGTATCGGATGTCCAGGCGCCAAGGATGTTTTCGCCCTGCTGGGCCTTCACCTCAAAATGCGTCAACCCGGCGGCCACCGGTATATACGGCGGAACATCGGGGTCCGCTCCAAAAACTTTGTCCTCAACATTAAGTCCGCCATGCATGCGATACAATGCCAAAACATCATATTCTGCGTCATAGGTTGTGGTCCATTCGATCTGTTCATAGACTACTTTTTTGTCGCTGTTGCCGTAGTAGCTGTTTTGCAGGGTCAATACGGCCGAACGGTAGCCGTTGTTGAGTCCGTTTTGGAACTTAATGGTGGCATCAAATCCCGGTGCGGCGAGCCGGTCGATATCTTCGGCGATCTTCTGCAGGATCTCTGTCTGGAGACGATTTTGCTGCAAGCGGTCCAGGATCACAACACCGCTGGTGCGCATCCGGTTGTAGATACCGAGGACCGCCATCAGGATCAAAGCCGACAGCATCAGGACCACGATCACCTCTATCAGTGTAAAGGCAAAACAATTTGTTTTTCTGTCATTCATCATTCAGGTGGATTAAGGCCTAACCGTTCAAAAATAGGCCAAAACTCCCTTGGGATTCGGT
>JBDLJN010000091.1:0-11869 GCA_039714335.1 Planctomycetota bacterium | reverse complement strand
CCACTGTCATACATACTGGCTGTTACGACAACCACGATCTGACCGCTTGCGCCGGTGTTATGCAGACCCAGCGAGAAGTAGTAAACCGTATCTGCCAGAGGATCATCAATTTGCATATCTGAGGGCGGAATATGCTGGTCGATTACAATTGCAGTTCCGCCGTTGACGACATAACTTGCTGCTTCATCGCCGTTGTGCTGGCCGACAGTGTCGCTCGTCCTGCGCCCGTTGACATAGACCATGACATCCGTATTGGCCGGCAACCCAGCAAAGGTCCACGTGGCCGTGTGGCCCGCGGTATGCAAAAAGTATGCTGAACGAGTATCCGCAGTATCATTCCATAAACTAGGGGTACCCGTACCCTCATTCCACGCCGGGGCGCTGTCCTCTGAAAACGTACCCGCGATCGTGCCAATCGAATCGCCGGATGTACTTTCGTCGTACAATATGCCGGTTGATGCGGCATCGCCCGAATCCAACACCGCGATCACGTCGGCAGAGGCAACTGCCGAGACCAGCACGACGCTCAAACACAAAAACAATAACTTTTTCATAATGTAAGACTCCTAAAAATAAAATTCCATCACAATACCGCCGCCAACAGCGGCGTGTTCACAACTCAATTCCCACAGAAACCAGTAAAAACGGCTGCCCCCCGCTGTAGGGTAGGGGGCGAGAGACAGCCGTAACAAAGCTTGTTTCCTTACATCATAAGCAAAAGATGCTTATTTCCTGCGGCGAAGCAGCAATCCGCCCAGTCCCAGCAGAACCATCGTAGCCGGTTCCGGAACAACCGTAGCGCTCCAGTTATCTGTCCACAACTGTCCGCTAGCATTGTAAGCCGCGATATTCATACCGTCAGGATTAACTTCTGCACCTGTCCACGAAATCGACAGATTGTAGGTTTGCCATTCGTCACCAGCCTGACCTGTAATATCGATATCGTCTGTTGCACCAAGCAATCCGCCGCCATAAGACCATATTTCCAGCCTGAAACCCGTAGAGCCGTTGGTTGCCGCCGGGGCAATATCAACTGTGATATCGACAGTCTGGGCGGCTTCAACCGCGATGACATTACCCAGGTCATCTATCACGCTCTGCTGCTGGATATAGCCACCGGCATTTTGCCATGAAAAGGTGCCATCGCTGTTCGTACTCGGCGCCAGGCAACCTCCGCCAGTCCAATCGGTAATACCATTGGTCCAACCCGCTGCAGCCGCAGCCGCGGCGTCCGCCTCAAAATCGGCGTTCTGGATATCAATAACCGTTGCCGCACTGGCAGTGCCTGCAACGCACAGGCATAAAACACAAACTAACATTGACTTTTTCATCTTTCGATCCTCCACAATAATACAACTTTCCTTACTCCACCACCAAAGAACGCCTTTAGATAGCTTACTCATACTTCTTACTACACACACACAACACTTCACTACACACACTGCACTATATTTTATTGATTCTATGGCTGATAAATCGGGCTGTCGTCCCGGCGTTTCATATCATGCTTTATCTCAAACTTCCGATGCCACTTCAGCGACCAGAAATCGCTCAGTTCAACCGCTTCAGCATGACCGTCAACAAACGAAACATTGCCGGCTTTTCCATGCCGGTTCATCATCATTAAACTCATATGGCTCGTCGCGGTATTCCGGGGGTCGTCCAGATCATGAAGGGCATCGATTTCATCCGTATCTTTCGGCCAGCGATCCAGCCACGCACAGTCAAAAAAAGTCGGCGTATTGCCGGAGTTGGTGACAGTGTCAAGGGACTGATACGCATGTGCCTCAAATTCCCCCGGCGGCCAAAAATTCGCCAAAACGTCGTTTTCATTGTCCTTGTATATATAGCCGTTGATCGCATAGCTGCCGGCCTCTTCTCCCCAGTGCCATGCGTATTTGCTGCTTCCGCCCTGGTCGGGGTCAACTTTCGTAGAGGGGCAGTAGCGGACGGCGTCGGTGTCCCCGATAAACGGTTCCATATTTGATATCCACACCGTTCCACTTGCATACGCATCATACCAATACATATCACCGTCATTGGCCTGATTATACATGGTTGAAGCCAACTGCATCTGACGGAGTTGGCTGCGGCAGACAAGTGATTTTGCCGCTTTCTTTGCCTTGCCCAATGCCGGCATAATAACCGACAGCAATAAAGCGATAATAGCGATGACTACCAGCAACTCGATCAGTGTGAACCCCTTTTTAGCTGAAACTCTTCCCATCGTAATCATACGACTCCTATTATCAAATACCCCTGTTATGGTTCCTGATACATACTTGATTGACCTCATTATTATATAAAATTGTCCGATATCAATGGAATAGAATAATCGGCATAAAAAATATAATTTCCGGCATATTTTCATGAGGTCCAATAGCCCCAAACGATTGCCGCCTCCCCAAAAAACAGGTTGATTTACTCAGGCACGGTGGCATTTTTCTGCAGTTCACCCGCATCGGACGGGCGAACACCGAAATACTTCAAAAACACATTGCTGAAATAAAAAGGACTTGAAAAACCAAGAAACCGCGCGACACTGCCAACACTGTATCCTTCCCGTAGAAAATTCAGGGCATTTTGCATCCGAATATCCGAATGAAATTCCTTTGGTGGCTTCCCGGTCATCTCCTTGAACACTTTTCGGAAATTCCGCTCACTCATATTTGCCAGAGAAGCCATTTCGTCCACTGAAAACGGCGTTTGGAGCCGATCTTTCATCAATTTGATGACTTCAAGAACAGCCCTTTGGTTAGGATTTTTCTGATATTCAGTTTGGGATATTGGAGCGTTTTTCATCATAAACTCTTTTGCCTGACCAAGACCGCAGATGACAGAGCATCGATATTGGGTCGAATCATTGTAATATCGTACAATATGCACTTAAAGAAAATACGATAAACGGCAAAAGAGATATGACTTTCGGCAAGATTAACCTAAAAACAGAAAATATGGATGCTGATCAGGAAGAGGGGTCAGCGCTTTTCTGTATACTGGCCGCATCTGAGGGACGGACGCCAAAATGCTTTAAAAAAGCATTGCTGAAATAGAAAGGACTTGAAAAGCCAAGAAGACGAGCGGCTCGGTTGATGCTGTATCCGCCCTGTAGAAAACTCAGGGCACGCTGCATCCGGATATCGGAATAAAAATCACGCGGCGATTTACCGGTGATTTCTCTGAACACTTTTCGGAAATTTCGCACGCTCATATTTGCCTGAGAAGCCATCTCATCCACTGACAGCGGCGATTCAAGCCGGTTATTCATCAAATTTATGACTTTAAGAACAGCATCACGATAAGGGCTCTTCTGCTGTTCAATATAGTGCGTAAGTGAATACTCATAAAGGAGATAACTAAATCCAGCAGAAGCGAATTTACTGCGAGCCGGATCCTGCCACTGCAGCATCAGGAAGATCTGGTTGAGACGCTCAACTTCATTGGGAACCAAGGGGATACTCACTAAGTAGTCAAGCGGGAGTTCAAATACCGTCGGAACACTAAACTCAAACCACCAGAATTGCCAGAGATCCTCTTTACAGTGGTACTCTTTCAGATTACCGAACTCAACAAAAACAAGTGATTCTGCACCCGGTTCAAGGATCCTGCCGTCCTTGTAAACGATGACACCGGTTCCTTTCAGGGTGCGTATCGCAACAAGCCCGCTGCCTGAGATTGGATTGATTACATAAGTCTCGTCACCATCAACATACCAGACGGCATTCAAGCTTATGCCATTGATCGCGGATGACGAATCTGATTTCGATAGGTACTCGTGAAACAAATCGGGAGCCTCTAAACTAATGGGATCTCTGAATAACTGTCTCACCGCAAAGAATAACTGCCTTTAAAGTGGCGTAAACATAGGTGGCTCTGTGAAAAACCGAGTTATTCAGAGGCCTCTAATAATTCCCATTACACGGCAAAAAGCGGAATCTTCTCTTACGACACTAATAACCTTACCAAATTCACCTTGAGCTATCAAGAAATTTTAGAAGTCATCCCAAAATACTCCTTAAAAAGCCGATTTTCAACCTATAATGTATCATGCCCGGGCGGATAGACCATCATGCTGATGCCTGTGTCCCGCAAACAGAAAATGTAGCCGACCAGCCCGCCGGCAAGAATTCCCCGCTTAGCCAGAGGTGCCGTAATCAAAGCGGTACGACGGAACCATCGGGCACCAGCTATTTGTGCAGCTTCTTCCATGGAAGGGGGGATCTGAGTTAGCGCAGAAGCCGTAATTCGGCTAGTCAGAGCGATATAACCGAAGATGATGATCGTCGGGGCGGCATAGATGAAATTGGTTGTCCACATCAAAATCACCGTTGTGCTCATTTTTAATATCTGCTTGAAGTGGGCTTAACCAGCTTAGAGCCTATCCGAATAACCGGGTCGTTATGAGGTCGAGCGAAAAGTTCGAGGCCAAGGCGGCGGGGCGAAATCCCCGCAGGCGTAGCCAAAGCTGCGTCGAGGACGATTTTGGCCCGACAACGCCGGCATCGGGCTTTGCAGCCGCCCGCAATAGGACAGGTTATTCGGATAGGCTCTTAGTCCTACCCTCAAACCGGGAAATCTTGAGCAATTTAATCGACACCCTTGATTTAAATTGTTCGAACTGTTATACTACCAAAACAGTATGAAATAAAAAATGCCGAAAATATTATCAAAATTTGTTTGTCTCACCTTGATCTTGACCGTGGTCTGCAGCGGATATAGTAAAGTGCTGTGCTATGGAAATGATGGCCATGTTGCCATTGAGCCGGTATTCCATAATCATTGTCATCATGATGAGCATGACCATGAAGACAATCAGGATCGGGATCCGGAATTCTCAGATTCATGCGATCCATGTGAAGATATCCTGATCAGCAATGACCTTGAACCTGTCCGGCTAAGTCATTCGACTGAATCCAACGATATGCATTTCAACATTTCTTTTTCAGCGGTAACAGTCTCCTGTTATGCCGTCAGCATTGCACCATTCGAAGCATCTAGCTTTTTTAAGCCGCTTAGCAGTATCAGATTGCTGACCTGATACCCTCCTCTTAACGAAGGCCTTTCGCAAACGATTTCTTTCAATATGCAGGGCAACTGTGTCTGCATAGTGTGTATGGCAACAATTATGAGGACTCAAAATGATTCGTTTAATGATACTGATTTTCAGCATTCTTGTAGTATCGGGATGTACAAGCAACACAGCTCAAAAAAGCATGTCTGCGGCAGATGATCACCCGGACCGTGTGTTCTCTGCTTCCGGTGGTTCAGAAAATAATCTTGCCGGGATAAAACCAGATGCTGTCTGTGAACCCAATGGTTTGTTGACCCTGAAAGATGCATTACAGCTAACGCTCATACACAACCCCGAATTGCAGTCGTATTCCTATGGGATCCGGGTTGCACAGGCGCGTCAATTGCAGTCCGGGCGATGGCAGAATCCGAAACTTGGCATTGAGGTGGAAAATGTTGGCGGGTCCGGAAATTTTAGCGGATTTGACGCTTCCGAAACAACGATCCAACTCAGCCAATTAATTCCGATGGGCGGCAAGGTTCAGAAAAGACAGAAAGTTTATGCTTATGATACCGCACTTTTCAAGCTGGACTATGAAGCCAAACAGCTTGATATTGGCACCGAACTGACGAAATTGTTTGTCAATTTATTACTGATCCAGAGAAAGAAAGAGCTTTCACACGAGCTCGTGCAGATCTCCAGTCAGGTTGCCGGTTCTATCGACAAGCGGGTCCAGGCAGGCAAAGACAGTCCGCTGGACTTGTCAAAAGCAAACGTCGCTGTGGCGAAAGCGAAAATCCAGCACCATGGTATCACCCAATATGAAAGTGTCTTTCGAAAAAAGCTGGCCTCTTTTTGGGCCAATCAGACCCCGACATTTACAGCGCTGTCAGGTCAACTGGACCAGGTCAATGAGATTCCGGAACAAGCATCTTTACAGGATCTTCTTCAAAATAATCCCGATGTGGCACGGTGGGCGATTGAAGTGCAAAAGCGAAAAGCCCAAGTCGAGATGGCCCGTTCTGAATCGACCCCGGACATCACCCTTGGCGGCGGTGTCAAATACTTTAACGAAACGGATGATACTGCTATTGTGTTTGGGTTGTCGGTTCCATTACCGGTTGCGAATCAATACCGGGACTCTCGTTTGGAGGCCAGCCACAACTTGAGAAAAACACTAAAGCAACAGCAGGTTTCATTTTTAGATGCGTGGAATGAGCTGAATCGGCTGTATGCCAATCTTGAGAATGCCTATGTCAAAGCCACTATCCTGAAAAATGAAGTCCTGAAGACTTCAAGCGAACTGTTTGCCGCTTCTGAAGTTTCCTACAAGCAGGGCAAGATTGATTACCTGGCCCTGATGGATGCTCAAAAAATTTATTTTGAATCTAAAAATGACTATATCGATGCACTGGCGGAATATCATACCAGTAAAACAGAACTGGAGCGGCTGATCGGCCAAAACCTTCAAGCCATCAACCAAAACCCTTAAACAAGGATTCCCATGCGAAATAAACATTACAGAATACTTACCTTGTCCGCGATGCTGCTGTTGGGCCTGACGGCCCTGTCCACAATGGCCGCGGACGAACCCAAGACCGACGCCTCACACACGGAGGCCTGTTCCTGTGAAGGGTGTTCCGAACCGGTCGGTTCGGCACTGCCGCCGCATGATGACTGCGAAGATCATGACACACATACGGAGCAGGATGATTCACATGCGGATTGTACACACGACCATGAAGATGACGACGACCACGCCTCGCACGTTCCCGCCAAAGAGGATGACGCACACGCCGACGAGTCAACCATCCATCTCGACTCCGAAGCCGAAAAACTCATCGACATTCAAACAGTCGCAGCACAAGCAGGAACCATCGCTTCGACCATCCGCTTGACGGGGCAGATTCGGCTTAATGAGGATACACTTGCCCATATCGTTCCGCTAACATCGGGCATCGTGCGAAAAGTCAACAACAATATCGGCGATACGGTCAAAAAAGACGATATCCTGGCCTGGATCGAAAGCGCTGAACTCGGTCAGTCTAAAGTCAAGTACCTGGACATTCAGGCCGAGTTGGGATGCTGTGCAACGCTGCTGACTCGCGCCCAGACGATTCACGACAACACGCTGAAGATGATCGAACTTTTAAAGACAAATCCAGGATTGGATGACCTCGGCAAGATTGAGGGGCTTGAAATGGGCGCCAATCGCAGCGATCTGGTCAATGTGTATGCCGAGTATGTGTTTGCCAAATCGGTGTATGAGCGGGAAAAACCCCTGTATGAACAAAAAATATCCAGCAAACAGGAGTATCTCAATGCCGAAAACCATCTGAAAAAAGCCCGGGCCGACTATCTGGCGATGTTGGATACGATTCAGTTTCGTGTTCAGCAGGATTTACTGGAGGCAACCAGCGACCAGCAGCGAATGGAAATTGCCTTGAAAGGCGCCGAACGAACACTGTACGTTTTCGGACAAACCACCAACGATATACAGCGGCTGAACATTCTGGCGCAAAGTCCAACCGTCCACGCCGGCGGCGGCGACTGTTCGGACCCCGATTGTGAGGCCTGCCGGAAAAAGGCCGAACAGGCAACCGGCGCAAAGCCAGCGTCTGCGGATTTCCAACGGCTCGGCTGGTATCCGCTGCGTGCACCGTTTGACGGTACGGTGATTGAAAAGCATGTGACGATAGGCGAGCGGCTCAGTGAGGACACGTCAGCGTTTACTGTGGCGGATTTGAACTCCGTGTGGATCGATATGAGCGTCTTTTCCAAAGACCTGCCTTTCCTGAAAAAAGGCCAGCCCTGTCAGATCGCAATGGAAACCCAAACGTTTAAAGGTCGGTTCAGCTTTTTAAGCCCCGTTCTGGACCCGAAAACGCGCACCGCAACCGCGCGTATTGTTGCTGACAATACTGAAGGACATCTAAAACCCGGGCTATTTGTAAGTGCCACGGTCTTCGGCAAGGCGGATGCGGGTAAACTTGTCGTTCCGGCAGCAGCCGTCCAGACGGTCAATGGCGAAACGTGCATCTTTGTCCAAAACGGAGACGAATACGCTCTAAGACATGTCACAGCAGGGCGAAGCGACACAACCCATGTTGAAATCGTGTCAGGCCTTCATCAAGGCGAACATGTGGTTACCCAGGGGGCATTTGACCTGAAAGCAAAAATGGTTACCGGTACGCTTGACAGCCATGCCGGACACGGACACTAAGGAGACGCTTCGATGCATACGAAACTGATTAATATATCATTGCAATACCGAATGCTGGTGATCTTGTCGATTGTGTTTGTCACCCTGTTAGGCATTTATCAATATTCCCAATTGCCGGTCGATGCCTTTCCGGATGTGTCGCCGATCATGGTGCCCATCTTTACCGAAGCCGAGGGGATGGCGCCGGAGGAGGTGGAGCGGCTGATCACCTTTCCGGTCGAATCCGTCATGAACGGACTGCCGGGGATTCAGCAGATCAAATCCACCTCTGCATTCGGCATGTCTGTTGTGTATGTCTATTTTGATGATGATATCGATATGTATTTTGCCCGGCAGGTCGTCGCAGAACGCTTATCCGAGGCGGTCTCTCAGTTGCCGGACCTGCCGGAGAAACCAAAGCTGGGTCCGATTTCAACCGGCTTGGGGCAAATATTCATCTACTACCTGGAAATGGATGAAAATACCGATACGAACGGCAAGGACCCGTTATCCTATCTTCGCGACATCAATGACTGGCAGGTCAAATACCAACTCCAGACGGTGCCGGGCGTGACGGATATTTTGTCCATCGGAGGACATGTCCTGCAATACCAGATCAATGTGAACCCGAATGCATTGTTGCAATATCAACTCTCTCTGCATGATGTAACAAATGCTGTCATGGAAAATAATAATAATGTGGGCGGACAATATATCGTCACCGGGCAGGAGGAAAATCTGGTCCGTGGAATCGGACTGGTCCGTGGAATCGACGATATAAATAGTATCAAGGTCAAAACGGTCGCGGGAACGCCGATTCGAATTGCGGATATCGCGGACGTTGAATTTGGCAAGGCCGTACGCCGGGGCGTCGTTTCTCGAAACGGCGATCGTGAAGTGGTTTCAGGGATGGTGCTTCAGCTTTACGGGCAAAACACCTCAAAGGTAATTGAAAGACTGTATGAAAAAATCCCACAACTCCAGCAGTCTCTTCCCGCCGGCGTCAGGATCGTTCCCTATTACGAACAGCAGGGACTAGTTCAAAAGGCAACATCGACGGTTAAAATCGCATTGTTGGCCGGAGCCGTACTGGCGGCAGTGGTCCTGTTTTTGTTTCTGGGGAATCTCCGAATCGCTCTGATTGCTGTTTTCTCCTTACCGTTCAGTGCGTTTATCTCGATCATTCTGATGCGGGCAACCGGCATCTCAGCCAACCTGATGTCCTTAGGAGGCATTGCCATTGCGATGGGGATGCTGGTCGATGGAGCGATTGTCATGGTCGAGAATATTTACCGGCACCTGAATATGGTCAGCAAGGACGATGTCCGGCACCGAACAGACATCATTATGGAGGGGGCTCTGGAAGTGGCCAAGCCGATCATCTTTGCCTTATTGATTGTGGTGATCGTCTTTATTCCCATTCTCACACTGGAGGGTGTCGAGGGGAAGATGTTTATCCCCATGGCTTACACGCTCTGTTTTGCATTGCTGGGATCGCTGATTTTTGCGATTGTCATTGTCCCGCCTCTGTCCAGCTATCTGCTTCATACCGGTAAACATAAAGAGTTTGTCCTGTTTGTCTGGCTCGAAAAACGACACGCTCCGCTCTTACAATGGTCCGTTAAAAAGCCAAAGATTGTGCTACTGCTGGTTATCGGGATGGTCCTTGTCAGCCTCGTTGTCTTGCCCAATATCGGCACCGAATTTATCCCGACACTGGAGGAAGGTTCTATTCTGATCGGGGTGACCATGGCCCCGTCTATTTCGCTTGAAAAGGCCGTTCAGACGGTACAATCGCTGGAGTCGCAGATCGTCAACTACCCTGAAGTCGAAGAGGTGGTTTCTCGCATCGGACGCCCCGAAGCCGGCAGTCACCCGCACCCGGTGAATTATGCTGAGATACACATTGAACTGCAGCCGCTTGGCGAATGGAAAACCGTTTCCTCAAAAGCAGCGTTGATCGAGTCGTTAGAGCAGCAACTCAAGAAGTATCCGGGAATTCAGTTAAACTTTACACAGCCCATCCAAAACGCATTCGATGAGTTGCTTTCGGGCGTCAAATCTCAAATTGCGATCAAACTTTTTGGTGAAGATTTAAGCGTCCTGCAGGAAAAGGCAGCACAAATCCGAAACACCATTGACACCATCGAAGGACTGGTGGATCTGTCGGTCGAACAAAGTTTTGGTCAGCCGCAGGTACAGGTGATCGCGGATCGTCAGGCCTGCTCCAGGTATGGGATTAATGTCAGCGAAATCCTTGAGTTGGTCGAAACCGCCATCGGCGGCAAGGTTATTGACCACATCTATCTGAATACCCGGCGATATGGAATACAGGTACGGTATCAGGAAGAGTATAGAGAGAATATCGAGGCTTTCAAATCCCTGCTCGTTCCGGCCTCCGATGGCATGATGGTCCCTTTAGCTCAGGTCGCCCGGATTGAGCAAACCACAGGACCGATTCAGATCAATCGTGAAAATAATCAGCGGCGATGGATGGTTCAGGGCAATGTCAGAAAAAGAGACCTTGGCAGTGTCGTCACAGATATTAAGAAACGGATTTCCGAAAAAATCGATCTGCCCAGCGGATACTTTATCGAATACGGCGGCCAATTTGAGAATCAGGTCAGGGCCATGAGGCGTTTGTCAGTCATCATTCCGGTGGTGGTGTTGATGATCTTTCTGATGCTGTTTTTGGCGTTCGGCTCGGTCAAGAGTGCTTTATTGGTCATGGTGAACATTCCCTTGGCACTTATCGGCGGCGTCTTTGGGCTATTTCTGATGCGAGACTATTTATCGGTTCCCGCGGCGGTCGGTTTCATCGCCTTGTTTGGCATCGCCATACAGGACAGCATGGTGCTGGTGACCTGCATCAACCAGCTTTATCAAAAGAAGGGAATGGACCTTCATGCTGCGGTGGTTGCCGGTTGTCATCAGCGGTTTCGTCCCGTTCTGATTACTTCCATTACCACCGTCTTGGGTCTTTTGCCGTTGCTGGTATCCAGGGGCATCGGGGCAGAGGTCCAAAGACCCCTCGCAACCGTCGTGATTTTCGGTTTGATCTCCTCGACATTTTTAACCCTGTTCGTCATCCCGTCGTTCTATAAGTGGTTCGCAATGAAACGTTCACAATAAAATCATAGCCATTGTGCTTATCTTTAGAGCCTATCCGAATAACCGGGTCGTTATGAGGTCGAGCGAAAAGTTCGAGGGCAAGGCGGCGGGGCGAAATCCCCGCAGTCGTAGCCAAAGCTACGTCGAGGACGATTTTGGCCCGACAACGCCGGCATCGGGCTTTGCAGCCGCCCGCAATAGGACAGGTTATTCGGATAGGCTCTAAGTAACTGAGACTTCGATGTTTGATTCAAACCGGCATCGCTGAAGTTACGAAGAAAGTTACAATGGCTTTTGACCCTGTAACCATCTCGATTATAAGATGTTCTTCGATTATTCGCTGTTCTGTCTAATATATCAAGGCATAAGCAAATACACCCACACCCTGAGTTCTTCCTTTTTGGCGATTGCCTCTTTCTCCATCCGCCCGATTTTTTCTTCTGTTAATACGATTTCCTCGGCGAGTTCCTTAATTTGTGTAATTTGCGATTCATTTTCAAATATAATTTAGCCCTTAGTTAATAGTTGTTAGTCGTTATCAGCTT